>NZ_JBSEYI010000013.1:0-72330 GCF_053627715.1 Aerococcus sp. 150760013-2 | reverse complement strand
GGTTCAATCAATAAGCTCGGCAGCACCATGTAGAACCTTTTTTGGGTCACATCCACGTAGTGCACACGTGCCTCCAAACGGCCTGTCATCTACCATAGCTACATTCCAGCCGGCTTTATTACATTTTGCTGCTGTGATTGAACCCGCAGAACCTGTACCAATCACAATAAGATCGTATTTCTTTATCATCATTAACCTCCTCGCAGAATTGACTCTATAATACGTTTGCCTTATTTCTATCTAATGAAACCGCGTACCTTGTCCAAGATTGAAAGACTCCACCGTCTTAACCAAACGGTGGATTCATTGTGTTGTTACCCTGCACAACAAGATAATTTCGAAACATCCTTATCAAAGGTAAGAGCAGCTAATTTTAATCCTTCTGCCATTGTTAAATATGGTGCAAGGCTGTCTTTTAAATCCTCGACTGTTAATCCAAACTTAACGGCTAATGTCGCCGCATATATCACATCTCCTGCATTTTCAGATACGATATGAACCCCTAGTAATTTTGAAGTTTTTGCATCGGCAACAAGCTTAAAAACGCCTGTTGTTTCACGATTTACTATTGCTCTTGGAACTGCATCTAAAGGCAATACAGATTTTTTTACTTCATAGCCTTTTTCTTTTGCTTGTTCTTCTGTTAAACCAACCGTTGCAATCGAAGGATTTGTAAAAATTACGCCAGGAACAACGGATAAATCTAATTTTTTATTTAATCCGCCAATCGCATTATCGGCAACAATTCCACCTTCATATGCTGCTACATAAACGAATTGAGGTCCTAATGTTACATCGCCTGCAGCATAAATCTTTTCATTACTTGTCCTAGCGTAGTCATTTATCAGGATTTCTTTTCGTTTTCCAACTTCAACCCCTGCGGCACTTAATTTCAAAGCATCTGTATTTGGTTTTCTTCCTGTTGCAACAAGTAACTGCTCTGATTCCACCACTTTTTTCTTACCATCTACTGTTACATGAACCTTTTTGATTTGCCCCTCTTGTTCTACACGCTCAAAAGTTGCCCCTTTTACAAGGTTAATACCTTGTTCAATTAACGCTTTTTCTACGGCTTCTGAAATTTCTTGATCATATTCTTTTAAAAGTCGCTCACTTCTTTGCATAAGCGTGACTTCTGAACCTAAATTATAAAACAATTGCCCAAGTTCCATTCCGATATATCCTGAACCAATAACCGTTAATCGTTTTGGTACCGTTTTTAATTCAAGTAATGTTGTACTTGTTAGATAATCCACTTTTTCAAGTCCTGAAATCGGCGGTAAGGAAGGAGAAACGCCCGTTGCAATTAAGAAACGCTTTGCAGAAAGTTTCTTCCCGTTAACTTCAACTGTATTTTCATCAACAAATATTGCTTCACCTTCAATTAACTCAAAGCCATATTCATCAATTAAATTGACATATTTTTGATTCCGAAGTTCGCTTACTAACTCATCTTTATGCTTTACTAAAGGAGCTAATTCCACTTTTCCAGCAGATGTTTGTAAACCTATAAATGGGTTGACTTTTGCCAAATGATTGATTTCCCCAGCTCTAAGAAGTGTTTTTGATGGCACACAACCAATATTTACACATGTTCCCCCAACGGTTCCACGCTCAATCATAGCTACTTTTGCCCCATATTCAACCGATTTAATCGCAGCCGAAAAAGCAGCCCCGCCAGAACCAATGATAAGTAAGTCATAGTCTCCCTCATCACCTAAAACTATTTTTTCTTCAGATTGTACTTCTTCTATTTCTCCAGGCTGGTATTTTGCTTCATCAATTGCCTTTTTTGCACTTTCCACCCCAATATCATCGGGTAATTCAAATACTGCTTCACCACGACGAAAACTAGCTTCAATGTTCTTAGCTCCCACATTTTCAAGTGCTACGGCTACATGTTCTTCACAACCTGTACAAGTCATTCCTTGAATATTTATCTTAAATTTATTCATTAACTCAACCTCCTGTTTTATCTTAAATTTTCCTATTTCCTTATTTCATACCCTAAATCAGTAATTATTTCTTCAATTTCTTCTAAACTAGTTTTCGATTTATCAAATGTAAGTTGGGTTTCTCCTGATCCTTCAACTTCTATATCTTGAATACCCTCTAAATTAGAAACGGCGGAACTCACCGTAAAAGCGCAAGATACTCAAGTAAAACCATCTATTTTAAACGAAACAGATTCTAAGTTTTCTGATGGAACCTCACTTGTTTTTGAACCTTCTTCAACTGCTTTTTGACCACACCCAGAAAGGACAACAACCAATCCAAATATAATGAATAGATATATTAAATATTTCATCATGCCTTATATCCCCTGACTGAACAATGTATAGATAAGCATTACCCCAGAAACGATTGTACTAACCCATAACAACTTCTTCGTTTTCTTTGAACTATTTTTTTGTTTCCATACAAGTAAATGAGCAAAAGAAAGCATAATAACAGTGATAACAATAAACCAAATTCGATATGGCGCAAACGTAACGGCAAGTGTTCCAGCTAAACCACTTAGACCAAGTGGTATTAAGATCGCTAAGCCAATTCAACAAAGACTTGCTAAAAAAGCTGAAAACATCGAAGCAATTGCAACAACTCTTTCTTTCATTTTTTACATCTTCTTATTTTTATATGATTTTTCATATTTAGAATAAGCATAAAAAGTTAAACCAAGAAAAACAGCTAAAACAGGAATCAGAACAAAATCTAAATAGCCTGTTATTGCACCTAATCCAAGCGTACCTAATAAAATAACTAAAATAGGCGTAGCCCAACATAACAAAACCAAAAATGTACCTATAAGCCCTGCAATAAAGGTCTTTTTATGTTTCATTTCAAAATTCCTTTCATTCTTCCTCAATTAGGGTTTCAATTATCGGACAAGCATGTAAACTTTTTTCATCTGGACATCGTTGTTTTAAGTCGTCTAACATAGTTTCAATTCGTTTTAAATCCTCTATTTGTTTTTGAACTTCCTTTTGTTTTTTAGAAACAAATTCGAACATATCTTGACAACGAACTTCATCTTTATCTACAACACCAAATAATTTATAAATCTCGTTTAAAGAAAATCCAAGTCTCTGTATTCGTTTAATAAACCCAACACGCTTAACGTCATCATATGAATATATCCGATAACCAGCTTTCGTTCGGGAAGGTTCTTGTAATAAATTTTTTTGTTCGTAATATCTAATCGTCTCTTTATTTACCCCACATTTTTCTGCAAATGCAGTAATACGATAACTCACATAGTTCACCCCTAAATAATAATAAACCGCGTACCATAGTACGCGGTCAAGTATAATACATTTTTCTTCTTCAAGTGTCTTGCTTGTACTTTAAGGGAGCCTATCAACTCCACTTGGTTATTATTGTGATCTACTCAAACATTATAGTCAAATGACCATTTGATTGTATTTGTTATTCCATTAGAGGACGCTTTCGGAGTAACGAGCAAAGCCCAATTTCTCATTTTAATGCTGAGAAATTGGGCTTTTTTTATATTCGTAAATTGCAATATTAACTTATAGTGCAAGATAACGCTTAAAACAGATGCAAGATAACTCCTAAAGTGACAACTATAAAAATATCTAAAAATAAAAAAACGTATTCATAAGTTAAGACTTTAGACAACATCCCAAAAGCAGAAGATTCTACTACGCCTGACAAAGTGATGACCTTTAGTAGCATGGGAAACATGGTCGCCATTGACGGCAAACAGTTCGACATGGACCGGATCGATTTACGCGCTAAGGTCGGGGAAAAGGAAGTTTGGGAGATTAAAAACACACGGGACATGATGGGTGGCATGATCCATCCTTTCCACCTGCATGGCGTCCAGTTCAAGGTGATAATCCGGAATGGCAACGCCCTACCAGCCAATGAACAAGGTTGGAAAGACACCATCGCACTTTATCCAGGCGATAGCGTTAGGATTGAAGTCACATTCCCAGAAAAGGGGATTTTTTATGTACCATTGCCATATCCTAGAGCACGAAGACAATGGCATGATGGGTCAAGTTTTAGTAGAATGAAGATACCAACGAAATTGGAGGAGAAAGATTACGTGAAGATTTTAATTGTGGACGACGAAGCAAGCATTCTGGATATCGTGGAAGCCTATTTGAGTGCAAAAGGCTATCAAGTGTTTCGCGCTTTGAGCGGAAACGAGGCTTTAACAAAGGTTGATGTTGTCCAACCTGACTTGATTGTGTTGGATCTCATGCTGCCTGGTTTATCTGGCCTCGAAGTCTGTAAAAAAATAAGGGACTCCTCCACTGTACCGATTATCATGTTGACTGCGAAAACAGCCGAAAAAGATATCTTGGAAGGGTTAAGCCTGGGGGCTGATGACTACATCACAAAACCATTCAGCCCGAAAGAGCTGGTTGCTCGGGTCGAAACCGTTTTACGCCGTGTCCAACCAGAATACCGAGAAGAAAAGTGGTCTTTCGAAGAAGGTTTGCTGGTTATCTACCCGGATCGAAAACAAGTATTCAAACAAGCTGAAGAAATCATTTTGACCCCGACCGAGTATGCTTTATTAGCCCTTCTGGCCTCACATCCAAAGCGCCTATTTTCACGGGAACAGCTGCTGGACGCTGTGAAAGGACTCGATTTTGATGGAACGGATCGGGTGATCGATACCCACATCAAAAATATTCGTCAAAAAATTGAGGACGACACGCGCAACCCCTACTTCATCTTAACCGCATATGGAACGGGGTATCGATTTGGTGGTCAAAAATGAAGCGAACCATTAAATGGCAACTCTTGCTCTCGTTTGTTTCTCTGTCCTTTATCTTAGTGGGGACCTTCAGCTGGATAACACTAAACTTAATGGAAAGCCACTTCGAAGACTATGTGCGCGAAAGGCAAGAATCAGAGTTAACAGCATACCAGACTGAGTTAGAAAACTTCTATCAGAAAACGGGTACTTGGGCAGATGCCCCTCCAACAATCCAAAATATTGGACGCGATGCTCTCCAGAAAGGCATCATCCTAAAAGTATATGACCATGCTGGCAACCAAGTATGGGGCCCCTCTCCCTCAGAGGAAGAAGAGTCAAAAAATAGGATTCAAACCCACCTCCTACATATGGAGCAGATAATGGGCGATATAGAGAGTGGCTACGTGCAGACAATCGTTCCCCTCGGTAGCGAAACAGACCCAATCGGTTCTCTCGAAGTGCAATCCGTTGGACCTTTCGCTTACACGGAACATGATGCGTTATTCCTTGCCGATATGAGGAACAACTTGATTTTTGTAGCGATTGGGTCCCTAATTATCTCCTTATTTTTCGCGTTATTGATTGCCAAAAAATTGAGTTCACCAATCGTCAGAATACAGAATTTTACGACGGAAATTGCGAAGGGTCACTACAGTCACCTGGCGATTGAGGAAACAGGGATTCAGGAAATTGACAGCCTCTTGGATTCCGTGGATGAATTGTCTGGGCAACTCCAACGCCAACAAGAGATTCGTAACCGCCTTTCCTCTGACATCGCACATGAAATCAGGACACCATTGACGAATTTGAAAGGCAATATTGAGGCCATGATTGACGGGGTCTGGGAAGTATCGGAAGAACGCCTCTACCACTGTTACGAGGAAGTTAACCGCATTGCCCGCCTGATTGGACAAATTGATCGGATCAATGAAATTGAAAGCCATGAAAGCCAGCTGCAGAAGTCATCCTTTGATTTGCTAGAACTTACGCAACAAGTTGCCGGCACCTTTCAAGCTTTGTTGATTGAGAAGGGCATTGAATGTACCATTAATGGAGAAGCGGTTTTAATTTCTGCTGATCGAGATAAGATTCATCAAGTGGTAACTAATCTCTTGTACAATGCAATTAAATTTACCCCTTCCGGTGGCCACATTGATCTTCAGGTTTCCCAAATTAGTGGCGTAGCTTCCTTTAAGATAACCGATACCGGTCAAGGAATCCCTCCAAATGAAATCAATCAAGTTTTTGAAAGGTTCTATATGGCTGAACCCTCTAGGAACAGGAAACTGGGTGGCCAAGGGATTGGTTTATCGATTGTTAAAGGAATTGTGAACGCCCACCATGGGACCATCTCTGTCGAAAGCACATACGGAAAAGGGACGACTTTTGTTGTTAGTCTTCCGCTAGAAAGCCACATAAAAGCATAAAAGAGGCACTCCCATTATGGTGGAGTGCCTCTTTTTTCCCTATTTGTTGGCAGTTTGATACATTTTGTTTGGCAAGGTTCTGCTTTTTTCACTGAGCCATCACATCTATGTCTGACTCTTCTGGATTTTCAGTTACAATTTAAATTAATAATCGGTGAGGTAGATTGAGACTCGTCTCCCCAGGAGATTGAATCCAATCTCTTCGCACCGCAATCTGGTACGGACTGTTGTCTTCCTTATTTCGAATCCGTTCGCCGTCTATCTAGACAATATTGTATTTACCGGGTGCCGGATAGTAGGTAATGAGTCTGTGTTCCTCATTTCCTGTCAGCAGGAAACGATCTACCTCTTCGCCATTAATCGAGATAACCGCGTAAACATTGTTATTATCATTATTCGTCTGTTGGACTGCAAAGATAGCCGTCGGTAAAAAAGACAAAACAATAAGGGGGAAGATAATAACGACATCAAAGGGTTTTACCATTTTTATGTACTTCGTTATCATTATTTTTCCTCCTTTTTTTATTTATCTTCTCGTCAGCAGTTTACTCCAAGTGCTTTTTACGCTTCAGGTATTCCTCTTCTGTCAGGTTTCCTTTGGCAAACTCTTTTTGTAGGACCTCCAAAGGCGTTTCTTTTTCAACCGTCCGATTCCCCTTATCGGAAACAAGTTTAATGAAAAGATACACCACAATAATCACTAGGATGATCCAAAATATTCCCATAAACATCATGTACCCCATTCCGCCCCATGTCAAGCTGTTCCAATATTCCATCATGATAAAAACGCTCCTCTCTATATTTTAGACGTGGCCCATGTGATTTAGTGCTCTTCCTTCAGCTTCCATCCTTTTAGATAGTAGGCTTTTGGCGGATAATCCCGTCTACGGTAAATCCAAATGGCGATGGCGCCAACGAACAAGAGGAGGGACAACCCTTGGGACACCCTTAAAAAATCACCCATCCATAAACTGTCGGTGCGCATACCTTCGATAAAGAAGCGCCCCACCGAATACCAAATAACATAGCTGAGGGCCACTTCGCCTCGTCGCAACAAGTTTTTCCGATTCCTCAACATGATAATGATGGCAAAGCCTAAGAGGCTCCACAAGGACTCGTACAGGAATGTCGGATGGTAGTAGGTGCCATTAATTTGCATTTGATCAATAATAAACTTTGGCAGGTAAAGGTTCTCCAAAAAGGTGCGGGTCACTGCTTCCCCATGGGCCTCCTGGTTGATAAAGTTCCCCCATCGGCCAATGGACTGCGCCAACAGAACATAGGGCGCCAGTATATCGAGCATCAATGAAAAAGGGATCCCTTTTTTCTTCGTGAACCAGTACACGGCCAGCCCCCCTGCAATCAAACCGCCATAAATGGCGATGCCGCCTTGCCAAATGGCGATGATTTCAAGCGGTTTCTTGATATAATACTCCCATTGAAAAAGAACGTAATAAATTCTTGCTCCGATAAGTCCAAGGGGGATAGCCCACATTGCCATATCTGTAATGTCCTCTTCGCCCAAGCCTCTTTTCTTTCCTTCCTTAGAGGCAAGTGTGATGGCAAGCAACATAGCAGCCCCAATGATAATCCCATACCAGTAGACGGTGAATGGGCCAAAGGAAAACGCGACGCGGTCGATTGTTCCGACAATTGATTTCATAACTTACTCCTTACTGATTTTCATTCTGTATCCCGTTCGATAGTTATAAGCCCAAATAAGGCGCTGGATCGACCTGGATTCCGTTTTCGTATACTTCAAAGTGAAGATGGACGCCCGTGGAATCTCCGGTGGTTCCCATGATGCCCAGTTTTTGCCCCTGGGTCACTTGTTGCCCTGCCATTTGTAAGGTGAGCGCATCAATTTTTTCTTGAAGTGCGATGGTCCCTGTTCGCAACTGCTCCTTCCTTGCTTCTAAACCATCCAACTTTACTTGTTGGCTGGTGCTTTCTCCATCTAATTCCCGCAGTTGCTTCTCAAGCTGCTCTTTCTCTTGTGTCAGGTCTTCAATACTTCGTGCATTTACATCCATAGGAAGGATGAGCAAACTCGATAAGAGTGGGATACTTATAAATTTGACAAGCTGCTTTCTGTCCATGTGTCCTCCTAGTTTCAGGCCAGGTGACGAATGTTAACGAATGTTGCCTGTTATTTCAATCATTATACCGTTACAACTATATGAGACAGGAACCTCCTTTCTTACTTTTATTGACTATACCAATGAATTATGTAGATTTTATGGAGTTGCCCCATCTCCATAAGAATCACATAATTTTTTGTTATTCTTATCTAGAAGATGAGAAATAATCTTTGTTCTCACTCATTTGGTTTGATTTTTGCTGGTTTCAGGGTTTGCCATTCACAATCTATTTCGTTTGTAGCATTGGCATAAAAATAAAAGAGGAGTGTTGAAGATGGAATCAATTATATTTGTGGTACTGATGGTGGTTGGACACATGCTCATGATGTTTCTCATGCCTGGTATGCATGGCGGTCATAACCATAAAGGACATGGTCACGCGGATCCCGAATCGGAAGATAAGAAAAAGTTGGAAATTGAAAACAAACGGTTAAAAGAGGAATTGAACGTAGTAAAATCAAAAATAAATCAAAATGAATTGTGAGGGCAATTCCACATTGAAGCAGAAAATCATTCAAATTTCAGGGTTTATTTTCATTACCTTTTTCATCTTATCCCTTTCGGTCGCAGCAACCATCAACTTTACCTTCCTCTACTCGTTTGATATTGGTTACTTGAATATATCGGAATATGTAGGCATGCCGAAAGAGCAAATCTTAATGAACTATCGTATTCTGCTAGATTACCTGAATACCCCATGGATAGCGAAACTGGATATGCCGGATTTCCCTAGCTCAGTTAGCGGGTTATTCCACTTCACTGAAGTGAAGAAGTTGTTTATGCTGGACTACCTGATTCTGATTACTTCAGGGATAGGCTCCTTCTGGTTTATGCAGTATCTAAACAGAGAAGGGCAATACTGGCGACTTCTTCGATACTTCCAGTGGGGAATCTTGCTTCCGCTGGGTGTTGTTTTGGCTCTATTGATCAACTTTGATGTGCTGTTTGTGCTATTCCATCAGGTATTCTTTAACAATGATGCTTGGTTATTCAATCCTAGCACCGATCCGATTATATTAGCTTTACCCGAAGCATTCTTTATGCATAGTTTTATATTGGCATTTGGAGTAATCGAATTTTTGTTTATAATAGGGTATTTCATTTCAAAGAAACAATGGGTAAAATACGAAAAAAAGACTCCTTGAATATATCAAGGAGTCTTTTACACTGGTTTCTCTGCGTACGAATTTATTACAAGTATTTTTATCAAAAGAATTAATTGTGCTATTAAGTTGATTAAACAAAAAGATTACACCTAGTAATCACTCTATAATTGTAGTGTCAAAACCAACATTAAGAAGAAACAAGATGTACTCAGTCGTATCATCAAAATTTCAAATTTTGAAAACTTATTACTTATTTTCCAAGCGTATTTGTTAGTGATTTAAAAGTCGTGGATTCACTTAGATGGAATAGCCTCTACATATTATTTTTGCATCGCTAGATACCAGTAAAGTATCACTGAACCATTAAGCCCTCTATATGTATAGAGGAAAAAATAGATTTGCCCATCATAGATAAATGTAGCTCGTTCTTCCTCAAAGGTAAGCTTTTATCAAGATAAATAAAAAGGCCATTGTGTTGAATCAACATGTAGTTGTTATTTTGAGGGTTTTTATATGAAATATCCACATCTACTGCACCCACGCAACAAGTGCGAGTTGCTCTAAGTGAAACAGTTATTATCGTACGACCTTTCTTCTTCATCCATTCCTGTACTGCCTCATCCACTTTAATAGATATAGCCATTTTTCTATCACTGTCCCTTTTTTAGAATAATCAGGATTTTATATCATTAAATCACAAATAATTTAGGCGTTAAAAGACACCAATATAATTTTCCTTATACAGCATACTGGCTGGTCTGACCCGATTCTGGAAGGGGGTCCAAACCAGCCAGTGCTTTTTTCGTTCCTGCTTCGTTTTATTTCGGCTCTAATTTCAATGTCATAGCATTGATGGCAACAATAACGGTCGATAAGGACATGAGGACGGCGCCGAAGGCCGGACTTAATGTTATGCCAATTGGTGCTAGTATTCCTGCAGCTATTGGGATCGCGATAAAGTTATACCCTGCTCCCCAAATAAGATTTTCTTTCATCTTACGTGTGGTCTTCTGAGCCAACTCGATAAAGGATTCAATGTCGCCAGGGTCTGACTGTGTCAAGATGACATCGGCTGAATCCAATGCTACTTGAGTTCCGGCACCAACAGCTATACCAACGTCTGCTAATGCAAGAGAAGGTGCATCGTTGACCCCGTCACCGACCATGATAACTTTCTTTCCTTCTGCTTTAAGTTTTTCAATTAATTCATATTTGTCTTGAGGAGATTGATTAGCTAGATAATCAATACCTAAAATTTCTGCAGCTCCTTGAGCCGCTTTTTCATTGTCACCCGTTGCCATAATCGGCTGAATCTTGTTCTTTTTAAGGGCTTGTATTAAGTCTTTACTTGTGGGTTTTAATTCATCCCCTAAAGCTACAGCACCGATTGCTTCGTCGTTTTCTACTAAGACACTGAGGGTTGCTCCTTTTGGAATATCCATATCCAGATTACGTCCATATGATTTTTGACTGATTAATTGATAACGATGTCCGTTAGCTTGACCTTCTACACCAGCGCCAGAAATAACATCAATCGAATCAAAACTTACTGGACGTATCCCTTGCTGTTCTGCGTAACTAATAATTGACTGAGCGATAGGGTGACTAGATCCACCTTCGATACCTGACAATAAGGCAACGATTTCATCTTTCGTATATTTATCATTAAAGAGTTCAACATCTAATACTTTAAACTCACCAGTTGTTAAAGTTCCAGTTTTATCTAAAACTATAACATCTGCTTTTGTAGTCAACTCCAAAGCGTCCCGGTCTTTCACTAATAATCCCCGACTGGCCCCTAAGCTGGTACTACGAGCAGTCACCAATGGAATAGCCAGACCCAGGGCATGCGGACAAGCAATAACTAATGTGGTGACTGTAAAAATAACTGCCGTTGGTACATCAGCTATAACCATCCATATGACAAGGGCAATAAGCGCTACAATAACCGCAATATAAAAGAGCCATCCTGCAACTTTTTGTGCAAGATTTTCTGCTCGAGAAGATTGGCCTTGAGCTTGACTGATTAATGCCTGAACCTGAGAAATGAAGGACTTATCGCCCGTCTGCTTTATTTCCACATAGAGGACTCCGCCACCATTGGTTGATCCACCGATGACCTCATCTCCGGGATTTTTTTCAATTGGTTTCGATTCCCCAGTCACAAGCGCTTCGTTTACACGTGATTCTCCGCGAATAATGATACCATCAGCTGGAACATTTTCTCCTGCTTGAACACGGATAACATCTCCAATCTGAAGTTCAGACACAGGACGAGTCTCAATCGAATCGTCTTCTAAAACAACATGAGCATCTTTCGGCACCAACTCAGCCAATGCTTTTTGCGCGTCCCCTGCTTCACCCAATGCCTTCATTTCAATCCAGTGTCCTAATAACATGATTAAAATTAACGTTGTAAACTCAAAGAAGAAGTCCATGACATGTTCTCCGGTCACATATCGAGCGGCCACTGCGTAAACACTATAGGCATAAGAAACCGTTATTCCCAAAGTAATCAAGGACATCATGCCTGGAGCTTTTGAATTAAACTCATCTTTCGCACCCATGTAGAATGGTTTTCCGCCATAAATGTATAGAATTGTTGCCAATACAGCCGCTACAACGTCTGCATAAGGAAAAATAATTTGGAAAGGCAACTGAATATCCATCATAGGAGTAATGAGTAAGATTGCAATTCCTAATGGGAGTGACTTCAAGAAAATCTCCTTAAAGCTACCGTGATGGTGGTGGGCATGCCCTCCCATTGCGCCATGATCCATTTCACTGTGATTCATCTTGCTGTGATCCATCTTGCTGTGATCCATCTGACTATGGTCCATCTTGCTGTGATCCATCTGACTATGGTCCATCTTGCTGTGATCCATGTCGCCGTGATTATGATGACTATGTGACGAATGTTTTTTGTTATTACTCATTTTTAATTCCTCCTTATTATATTAGAGAATAATTTTAAAGTTTTAGAACTTTCTCATCTAACACTGCATATAATTCTCATGAAAAGGGTTCTATACTTTATCTCTATCTACTATCTATGAATAAATGGTATTTGTACTTTATGCACTTAATACTGAATAGTTAGTTTCTGCTAAAGCAGCATTGAGCGTTTCGGTATCAATCTCTGTTTGACTTTCAAGTACTGCTTTTTTAGTCGCTAAATCAACCTCTACAGATTCAACCCCTTCAATAGCTGAAAATCTTTCTTGTACCGTGTTCGCACAACCTGCACATTTTACGCCATCTAATAAGACTTCTTTTTTCATTATTTTATTCCCCTTTTTTTTTTTATCTTCTCCTATTATATAGAATAGGAAGAAGTTTAAATCCCAAATAAGCTACGTGTTTTCTAAACAACTGCTGGTTTGAATCGTCTTAACCGTAAAGCATTGAGCAAGACCGATACGGAGCTGAAACTCATGGCGACTGCCGCAAACATTGGATTCATCAATGGTCCGCCAAAAATATGCAAGAGACCCATCGCAACTGGAATACCTACAAGGTTGTAAGCAAAAGCCCAGAACAAGTTTTGTTTAATGTTTCGTAGCGTTGCATGACTTAAATCAATCGCAGTCAATACAGCGGTTAAATCATTACGCATAAGGACAATATCAGCCGATTCAATCGCCACGTCTGTACCTGATCCAACTGCAATACCGATATCTGCTTGAGCTAATGCGGGTGCATCGTTAATGCCGTCTCCAACCATCGCTACCTTCTTGCCTGCCTCTTGTAGTTTTTTGACTTCCTCTGCTTTATCTTCAGGTAATACTTCACTTAATACACTGTCTATACCCACTTGCTTAGCAATCGCTTTGGCTGTACGTTTGTTATCTCCAGTAATCATGATTACTTCAACACCGCGTCTTCTAAGTTCTTTAACAGCCTTCATACTATTTTCCTTGAGTGTGTCAGCTACTGCGATAATTCCAGCTAGTTCTCCATCAACAGAGAGATACATCGGTGTTTTTCCTTCGTCTGCTAAACGATCGGATTCTTTTTCCATGCTTGATAAATCAATCTTTTGCTCTAGCATCAGTTTACGGTTTCCAATGTACATATCTTTGCCCTCAATTTCAATTCGAATCCCGTGTCCAGGAATCGCTTCAAAATGATCTGGTTTAGCTAATGTCATGTTCTCTTCTTTTGATTTTTGTACGATGGCTTCGCCTAATGGGTGTTCAGAACCTGTTTCACCAGAAGCTGCATAATATAAAAGATTTTCTTTGGTAATAAGAGGAGTTACCAAAATATCCGTCACGATAGGTTTACCTTCTGTCAGTGTCCCTGTTTTATCAAATACAATCGTGTCTAAATTATGAGTGGTTTCTAACGCCTCACCACTTTTTATCAAGACACCATGTTCTGCCCCTTTTCCGGTTCCAACCATAATACTTGTTGGAGTCGCCAAACCTAAGGCACATGGACAAGCAATGACAAGGGTTGTTATGATAACGGATAAAATAAATATTCCAGATTGACCTGCAATTAACCAAGCAATCCCTGCTAAAACGGCTAATGCTATAACAATCGGTACGAAATATCCGGTAATGATATCGGCCATTCGAGCAATGGGTGCTTTAGACCCTTGAGCATCTTCTACTAATTTTATGATTTGAGATAGGGTTGTATCACTTCCCACTCGAGTCGCGCGGTAATCAATGGAACCATTTTTATTGATACTAGCCCCAATAACATCGTCTCCACTTTCCTTTTCCACGGGGATACTTTCTCCTGTCAGCATTGATTCATCGACTGAAGTGCGTCCCTCAACAACAACACCATCTACAGGCATACTTTCTCCCGGACGAACTCGAATAACATCTCCTAAAGCGACTTCGTCCACAGTAATCTCTTGTTCCACACCATTACGTATCACTCGAGCTGTTTTAGGAACCAAGTTGACTAATTTTTCAATCGCTGAGGACATTTGCCCCTTTGAGCGTTCTTCTAAAAATAGCCCTAATGTATGGAGCGTCAAGATAACCCCAGTTACTTCATAGTAAAGTAAATCTGAAAAGTTCCCGTAACCTAAGCCAGCCCCGATCGTCGCTGCCAGACTGTATACAAAAGCGGCTGCGGTACCAAGGGCAATCAGGGAATCCATATTTGGGTGACCTTTAAATAAGGTTTTGAATCCCTTCTGGAAATATTCCCAGCTTACTACCATTATCGGCAAAGTCAGAATAAGTTGTAAAAGAGAAAAATTAAATGCATTTATCATTGGGTCAACGATATTTGGTAGAGGCATACCGACCATTGGACCCATGGATATAATTAGTAAAGGGATTGTAAATATAATGGATATCCCAAAACGATTTGAAAGTTGCTTCATTCTTTTTTCTTTTTTCTCACGCTTCTCTGCTCGTGAATTATCTTGAGTCTCAGTTGTTTCTAATACGGCTGCATAACCACTATTGGATACAGCACCAGTCACATCAGATACTGAAATTGCTGACGGGTTATAAGAAACTTGCATTTTTTCTGTCGCTAAATTGACGGAAGCTTTATCTACGCCCGACAACTTTCCGACAGCTTTTTCAATTGTCTGTGCACAGGATGCACAGGTCATACCTTCAATTGCAAAGGTTTGCGTCGTTCCTTCTTGGGCAATCAGTTCATACCCTGAATTATCCACTGCTTTTTGTAGATTTTCTACCGAAAAAGTTGGTTCATCGTACTCTATACTTAACTTCTCTGTTGCTAGGTTCACGGAAGCCTGTGTGACCCCACGTACCTTTTTTGCCGCTTTTTCTACTGTCTGCGCACAAGACGCACAGGTCATACCTTCTATGGCAAACGATTTATTCTCCAAATTTTTTCGCTCCTTATTCTCCATGATGATGTAAATGGCAATCGCATTGCCCTTCTATACACTGACAATCCACTTCTTCTACTGCGAAAGATTTTTTCATCTCTAATATTTCTTCTAGTCGCTGGATATCATCGAAGCTTAAGACATGATCTTCAATGATACTCCCTACTACATTCCCGACATTCTTTCGACAAATACGATCGAAAATATCGTTTGTAAAACTTCTTACCGCTTCTTTCTCTTCGATATTTGCCGAATAAATATATTTTCTACCTTCTTGTTCTGTATTCAGTGCGCCTTTTTCCACGAGTCGACCTAAGAGCGTTTTGGTTGTCGCTTGTTTCCAGTCCATTTTTTCTTTCAATATGGAGATGACGTCTTTACTAGTCACTCGACCATTCGCCCAGACTACACGCATAACTTCCCATTCAGCATCTGTGATATGAGGGTTAACTACTATTGTACTCATTCTCTTTCCCTCCTTATTGTCTACATGAGTAAACGTAAATGTTTGAGATAAGTTTACTACTGTAAACTATTCTTGTCAAGTCTTTTTTAAATAAATGTAACCAGCTTGTTAATAAATAAATGTAACCAGCTATTATTGCCTTTGTTTTCCTATCTTTACCCAATACTAATTATAAGGTTACCATTGATTTACTTTTATTGATTTTAGAATTCCTTATTTTTAAAATTATATTTTCTAAATATGATGAACACTATTGAGCAATTTAATTGTTTATCGTATTTAGGAAATCAAGAATTGAGAAAAAGCGGAAAAATAGAAAAAAACCTATACACACGGCAGTTATC
The DNA here is from genome assembly GCF_053627715.1 of Aerococcus sp. 150760013-2. Lineage (NCBI taxonomy): Bacteria > Bacillati > Bacillota > Bacilli > Lactobacillales > Aerococcaceae > Aerococcus > Aerococcus sp. 150760013-2. The sequence goes on along the minus strand of NZ_JBSEYI010000013.1, from coordinate 56,278 downwards.
ATAGACTTCTTGTGTATAGGGATCTTTTTACTTCATAAATTTATTGAATGTTTATTCTTCTCCGTTTTCTTCTATATCTTCAATTAATTGTTCCATCTCAGCAATTTCTTCTTCTTGTGCTTGTATAATTTCTTCGCTTAATTGCTGTACTCGTGAATCTGTGAGATTGGCATTTTCACTAGTCATAATAGCGGTAGAGTGGTGTGGAATCATGGCTCTCATCCAAGCAGTATCGTCTACGCCAACTTGGTTTTGAATAAGCCCAAACGATCCCAGCACGAGTAAGACTGAAAGCCCCATTATAACGGTGTTTAATTTTTTATTGTCATACATTTTCCACATAAAACCCATCATAATGATAGCCATGACTGCGCCCATCAAAATAGCCATATAAACACGGGTTTGACTCAAGTAAATGTGCGCAAATTCATTGACATTCACAAACATTAGAAAGTACATAATGACTGTTGAAGTTAAAATCATGAGGGCAAATTTTAGGTATTTATTCATAAGTATCCGTCCTTTTTTAGTATTTCTTAAACTTTAAGTTTGGTAGGTATTTTAATGTACCACTAGTGATTATTGAGCTAATTCTTCTTCAACAAACCATTTATGATTACGAACAACTGCTCCGCCATCTGTTGGTTGGTAATCCACCATATAAACATTCGTAGTTACAGCGTCATCAATTATTGCAGTTGCTCCTTCCATACCTTCCATATGGTTGGCTTCTAATGTCACTTCTTCTCCAGGTTCAAATGCGCCTTTGGTTGACTCAGAAATTTCTTCGTGGATAACCCAGCGATGATTTTCCTCTCGTTCTCCACCATTGGTTGGATTGAAAGAAACTTCATAAGCCGTCGTAGCAAATACGCCAGAAACAGTTGCTTCGGCACCTTCCATTCCAGGCATATGACCGCGCTGAAGAATAACAGTTTCTCCTACTTCGTACATCGGATTTTCAGCTTCTTCCAAGCCTTCTGTAATTTCTCCCGACTCATCATGCTTCATATCTCCCATATTATCCATATCTCCCATATTATCCATATCTCTTGTTTTTTTGGACTCGCTAATTATCTGGTTCTCATAGCTATCTTCTAATGATGGTTGATTTTCAAGTGTATAGTTAGCAAATATTAAATCAGCGTTTTTAATATTAAATGCTTCAGTTAAATCGTCTACTGAAAAATTAGTACTTTGAGAAATCGCCCAGAGAGTATCTCCCCAAACCACTTCGTAATTTTGAAGTTCTTCTAATGTATCGTATTGGGAAACATCTGCTTGTACTTCTTCTACTGTACGCGCTCTCCAAAATTGGCTTGAGTCTTGTACTTCTTCCCCTAATTCTTCTTCTATTAGCCATTTATGATTTTCAACAGTATCGCCTGTTTCTGTATCCGTGTACGTGACCATATAAACAGTGGTGTCTTCTACCGAATCAATAGTTGCGGTCACCCCTTGCATACCGGGCATATGGGAAGCTTCTAGAACGACTTCGTCACCTGCTTGGTAAGGCTCGTCTTGGGCATTTTCAACTTCCTCGTGTACAACCCATTTGTGATTGGCGACTTCCTCTCCTGTTTTGGTATCGTTATAGGTGATTTCATAGGCAATTGAATCAAAGGCGCCTACAACCTCACCTGTAGCTCCCATCATTCCTGGCATGTGATCGGTTTGAATCGTTACTTCGCTTCCTTCTGGATAAGTTGGATTTTCTGCTTCTGCCAATCCTTCTGGAATTTCCCCAGATTCATCATGTTCCATACCTTCGTGGCCTGTTTGAGATTTATCCGTTGTTTCGCTAGCCACCGTTTTCGAGCCAGTTTGAGCAGCATTATCTGCATCATCAAGTGTATTCGCGCCTACCTTATTCACTAGTGGATAAGAACTTAATAATGCTACAGATAAAAGACTACTTATAATTGTTTTTTTCATACGATTTCTCTCCTTTTGGTGATACCACCTTTGTCTACAAATGTAGTTGAATGAACTTACATATAGTTTATAATTACCCCTTATCATTGTCAAACACTTTGATTTTTATCAATTACAAATGAAGACTTATCGTTGTTTTTATTATCTCATCAATATTTAAAAAGCGATTCCATAATAAACACGTAGATTAATTTAGAAACCAAAGACAACAAATTATCCCTTAGATCACCTATAAATCCCTTATTAATGCCCACTAATTTTAATTGTTTTTAAAGTGCTTCTTTTACAAGTTCAGTCAAGCCCATATCTTTCGTTAAGATTTATGTTGCAACCTATAGTTATAAGAAATGAATATGGCAAAAAGTGATTAGGTAATGTTTATTAATCCATGATCATTAGTCTTAAGTTATGAAACAAAATATGTAAAATATTCTAAAAAATTAAGTTTATTATTAGAAAAATTAAACAGTCAAAAGATTGTTTGTTGGTTGAGCTATTAAAATTTAGTAATTATACAAATAATAAAGAATGTTTTCCAACAAAATACAATATATAGTTTTATTTTTGTTTGTAAACACAACATATAGTACTATAATACATATGTAGGGAATTCCTTCGCCAAAAGTGTTCCTACATATAGAATAAAGAGAGGAGATAATAGTCATGACTAAAATGTATAATCCCGGAGAAGATAACAAACCTGCTGGGAAGTATAAGGAAGTTGGGCCTAGAGGAGGAAACGTAAAAGATCCTCGGGTCGTTAACATTGATAAGGGCGATCGATTGCCGCCAACCTCTGAATCCGGAAATAATTGGAAAAAAATAAATTAATTCAAAGTAGTTAATAAGAACTTTATTTATATATAGTTTGGAGGTTAAAAAATGTGGAATAGAAATCAATATTCCGGTCCAGGTGGTGGATTATACACTGGACCAGGTGGCGGTTTGTATACTGGACCTGGCGGTGGACTATACACTGGGCCAGGTGGCGGTTTGTATACAGGTCCAGGAGGCGGAGCTTACAACGGCCCAACGCCTTACACCAGTAACATTCCACCCTGGCCAATATTTGTAAAAGAATTAGAAAAACGAGGACTTACTAGACAGGCTGAAATGATCAGAAGAAGCATTAAAGTTTAAAAAATCATCATTTTAATAGTAATAAACAAGGTTACTTGCATTATTTTGTAAGTAACCTTGTTTATATTTAAAAATATAAAAATTAGTACAAGGTCACTCTCTTAATTTTCCTTTCCTTGAAGAGCAATTTGCACCCTCAGTCATTGGGATATACTTTTCCGGACATTCTTTTTGTATTTACACTTTTTAAGCCCTTAAGCTATCGGTCGAAATTTTGATTAGTGACAAATATATGAGTGCATATACTACTTTCATCTTTCTTACTCCTTTTCTCAACAGACTTAATAGGCACTTATAATACACAGTGAAGAAATCGAAAAGACAATATGTTACACATGTCTATTGTAGGTACACCCTAAATAGACAAAAAACTCACATTTATATTAAATATGAGTTTAAAAAGCTTTATTATTTTGTTGAATACATTTTTCCTTGTACTCTATCTTTCTCTGTTAACATTTTTTCAGACACTGGTAGCATAAATATATCTTCAATAGTTCTTGTTAACTCATTATATTTATGGTAATCCTTATAAGCGTGGTACCCTACGAATACAATCGCCAATTGTAAAATTAAGCTAGACAAATAAAAAAGAGAAACTGTTGTAAACAAGTACTGAAAGCCTACCGTTAAACTGAACAAATAAGAAAAGAGAGTTACGCTACCCACAAAATATGATCCCGATAAGCTGTCGGGGTCATCTTTTTTAATTTTTTCTGATAGCGACGATTGTTGTAAAATTCAATATAATCTTCAACTGCATACCAAAAATCTTGTAGTGTTTCTGTTCTTTCAGATAATACAACGTCCTTCATATGACCAAAGAATGATTCCATAGGTGCATTGTCCCAACAGTTACCGCGCCTCGACATAGACTGAATTAGCCCCATATTCTCAACTTCTTCCTGGAAAACAGGGTAGGTATAATGAACCCCTTGATCTGAGTGGATATACCTTTCCAAGGCATAGTGGTGACTCCAGTATAGACTGCCGATTTATCTGGAAAAATGACCGTCATCAAGAAAAAGACTTTTTCTTATCTGTCTCACAACCGAAAAAGCGGCACAATAGCCGGGCTATTAGCCCAGTTTGGCAGGATAGGGAGAGCGAAAGGAGTTGAAACCTATTTTGCATTCAATCCGTTTTGCGAGAAAAAAAACGAAAAACTGGCACAATGGAGTAGCCTTTCCACCAGTTTCCTCTCCTACGCTGGACAACAGAAAAAGGACTATCCCCAAGTACGATTTTCACCGACGCTTGAAAAAGTCCTTTCTTTTTTTACTAGCTTTAAATACCCTCGTCTACCTGTCCGAAACGGGAGAGTGGAGTCACCACCCATTGGGCCTCCCCTAAGATAGCCTCTTCTGGAATATAGGGTTGATTCCATTTCCTGCTGTCAAAGGAATGAACACGGAAGTCTCCAAGAAAATAGTAACTGTCTTCGGGTACTAGATATTGCCCTGCTAAGGAGTCCGGGTACTCCACATATTCCTCTGCCAACCTTTCCCCGTTGACAAAGACTTCCCCTGTTTCCTTGATGACAATCCCATCTCCAGGCAGACCGATGACCCTTTTCACGAGCACCTCATCTAGTTCTTCAGATTGAAAAACCAAGATATCACCCCGGGTAATTTCCCCCGTATCATAGAGGCGGGTGGTGAGAATACGGTCTCCCGGCTGAATGGCAGGATACATGGAAGGTGTGGGAACGGAGATAAAGAAAAACAGGAAGCGGGTAATCAGGAAGTAAAGTAGGCCGGACAAAAGCAGGAAAAATCCTGCCTGCTGGCTTCCTCTTCTAATAGATGGCCTATCTTTCAAATTCTTACACTCTTCTCTTGAGGAACCCAGCAATGGTAGTGACGAAGAAGGTTCCGGCTAATCCCCAAGGCAGCCAACTTGCTTTGGGTTCCTCTGTTTCTGGCTCAATATGTTCCCCTGCGGCTTTCGCATTTTCCACTTCATGCAAATCGTCCGTTTGGGCAGTAGGGTGCAGGTCCGCTTCCTCATGCTCCTCCCCTTCCGCCAGATGGGTGAACGTCACATAATTCATGACATACTCTCGGCCTGCGTCGACATTGCTTGTATCAAAATCCTTAGTAGCGAGAACGTCCTCAAAGGCTTCCTCCAATTGCGGCATCATTTCGGGTTCGACAAGCCCTTCAAGAGGAGAGAGGGTGCCCGTGGCGATGCTCCTATCAGCGGCAACAATTGCCTCCTCCATGGGGGTTCCTTCCGGTTTCACGCCTGTGTAGGGGGCCCCTTCCCCTTCCCGATGGATACGGACCAGATTCTCGAAGAGATACTGATCGGCTAATTTCTGAGCCTCAGGGCTATCATCTCTCACTTCCATCACCTGAGCAAAGATACCCTCAATGTCTTCTTCCCGTTCAGGCAATACCCATTTCGCGATGTAGCTAAAGTTTTCCTCCGCGAGCGCTTTTTGCGCATCGCCAATCACTGGTCCGTCCATCGTATCGCAGTGGGCGCTGGCCGTCAGGGGATTTAGGAACAGTGCCCCTGTGGCTGCCAAGACGGCTCCTGTTGTCATCATTATGTTCTTTCTCATATTCAATTCCTCCTTCTTTTTTCAATCATCGATTGATGGTTCTATCATAAGAAAAAAAGGAGGAAAAAAAATTGAGGAATATCAAGTTATTGCTTTTATAGTAGTTTTTCTAATCCGAAAGGCTATACTTTCGGCCATTCGCCGAGATGGTGGCCGGTTTGTAGATAAGGAGCAGGAGGGCGGCGATTACGATGCTCGCAGTAGCAGTGGACCAGCCCGCGAAACCTCCCAAAGTATTAGACAAGGCATGGTAAAGAACCAAGAGAAAGACGCTCCCCTTTGTGGAATTGTAGAGCCAAACATAAATGACTGAGTCCATCATCACGTCGACAAACCAAGGCAGCAGCGGATACGTGGACATGACATTGTCCAAATTAAACAGGAGCGGAGCATGCCAGACTGACCAGAGGACACCGATGATCATGCTCGCGGCAAAGGCGCTATAGCGCTTCTGCAGGTGCGGGAGCGCGAACCCCCGCCAGGCCACTTCCACCGGGATAGCCGCAACGATGTAGGTGGCAAAGGAAAGCATTGAGCTCCCTATTGGTCGAGAGCTCAATGCTTGGGCTAGGCCCCCGTCTTGACGGATAGAGGGAAATGCCAGCAAAAGCACAAGAAAGAGACTGGCAACATACCACTTGAGTGGAAGCTGCCACTTCAAGAGCGGCTGGAAGAGCTGACTATAGGCCTCGTCTGTTCCATGCAATGTCAGCAAAAAAACATTCACTCGCTACCCCCTAACCCTTCCCCTTGTTTTACTTTCTATCTCCCCTTACTCAAGACCAACCTATTCAAAAATTATCCAGCAACCTACTACCCTTTTTAAAATCTAACCCATTCAAAGTCTTAATGGCTGGCTACCTAACCTTCCTTTTTCTGCTCAATCTCTTGCCTCCCTTTTCGATTTGTCCCTTTAATTTCCGCCCATGACCTTTGAAGGATCCCCTATATCAAGATGCCTTTTTACCCGTTTGACCTTGCTAGGCTTTACTAGGTAAGCTAGGCATACTTTGTGAATGGTGAAAAGTGGTGGAAGAGCATAAGGGAAAATGGTGCATTTTTATCATTTTCTTGTTACAAGTTGTATCAAGCTTGTAACAACAGTTAAAACGGAAGTGTGTAAAACCCTTATTTTCACTTGCTTTTTGGGACTTATAAACTTGTAACAAGCTTGTTACAAGTTGTTACACCAATGAACCACTTTTTGCAAGTTCTTGTTACAGGTTAAACCTTGATTTCATAGGCTTTTGGAGCGACTTGTAACAACAAAAAGTTTGTGAAAAAGTGCCTTTTTCCTTTAGGGCTTATACTTTGGTTAGGTAGATTTTTGAAAAAGCCTAGCCATGCCTTTGAAAATTTTTTGAAGAAATTTGGTTAAAGGCTAGCCTACCCTTTGGATTGAATAGAAGAATCCTCTACCACCTTTTTTCGATTGAGAACAAATAAAAATGACGAAGCCTTGATCGACTTTTCGGATTGAGAACAAGAAACCTTGCCCCCTTCTTTTGGATTGAGAACAAAAATAATGGTGAAGGCTTGCTGACCTTTTTTGGATTAATCAAAAGTTTTTTGATGAAGCCTTAGCTACCTTTTTGGAGTGAATGCAAGATTTTTTTTCAAAACCTTGGCTAAGCTTTTGGTATGAATACAAAATTTTTTTTACAAATCTTTGGCTAAGCTTCTGATATAAAAAGAAAATTTTTCGACGAAACCTAGCCTAACCCTTTTAAGATTGAGGACGAAAAAAATGATGAAGCTTAGCCTATCATTTTAAAATCCAGAAGGCATTTTTTTGACGAGTCGCTAGAAATAATTTTGGCGTAACCGAAGGTAATGAACTAGATGAGGTACAAGAAAAATTGGCATGGTGTCACGATAACATCCGCTTGAACTTGCTATCATCCCACCCTGCCCTTCACGATAACAAACAAAAAAATACCAGACAGTCATCGACCATCTGGTATCAAAAACATTATATGAATTTCTCTTTACTGATTAAATTGCCTGACGTTGTTCTGAATTATTTGCGACTGGTTCTTCGTTCTCCACTTCAACTTCTGAAGAAAGATCTAACGTTTTCACTAGACCTTTTTCTAAAGCCATTGCTAAAACTAACTCACGTACTTCGCTATCTGACATCGCAGAATCAATCGCATCGTTACGTTTAGAATTAACGTAGTGGTCAAACTCTTTATCAAGTTGATTAGCAATCTCTCGCATCTCTTTTGCCATCTCTTTAATTGACGTTGCTAACTCGTTTAATGGTTCTTGTTCTGAAGCAGTTAGCTGAAAATCGATCTTACCGAAATCTAAATCGTTCTTACTATCCTTTAAAGTAGTTGCTAAACTTGCCCAACGTTTTTGTAATGGTTCTATTTTTCTTGCCATGATTATACGCTCCTTTTAAATTAAATATCGAATGGACTTAACAAATTATATCTAACAGCTTCACGGCCAATGCTATCTTGTTTGATTAAAACTTCGTCAATATAATCTAACTCTACATCATACAATGCAATTTGATAATTCAAGTCGATGATTGATGCACGTAAACTTTCTAAAGCAACGACTGTTGAAGTATCTTGCGTAATACCTAGTGACTCTTCGTTGACTTCAGCAAGCAATGCGGCTTCACGTTCTTCAGCAGTCATCTCTTCAATTGGTTTTGTTTCTTCAACTGTACCACTTGAGTCTGAATTGGAAATGCTTGTTTCACTTAATAGCTTTTCAATTTGCTTATTTGTTTCACCGTCACCGATTGAGTTTAAAGCGATGTTGTCTGCTTCAATAATTTTCTTCGCATCGTCATCACTTATGTTAGGGTCATCATTCAATCGTTCATGATATTCTTCCATAGATTCTTTAGCAGCTTCCAACTGTGCTACCGCATTCTCTTTGTTCGTCATGATTGCTGAACGGTCAATCGCACCAAACGTTACATCATAAATTTTAGCTAAGGTTGAACCGATTGTTACATCACGATACGTTGCCGTTACATTATCCGCTGAAGGATTTAATCTAGTCACTAGCATATCTAAGCTAATGGGTACTTCAACCCAATTAACTACAATTGAACCAGTAGGTGCTAGGTTGGTTCCTGTCGAAGGTTCTCCGTTAGTATCTTCGTTTGCGGTGTTTGAGTATGCATCTTCTGCACGCTCACTTACTTGTTCGCCGCTTAATTTTAACGTACCATTCTCTGCTTGTGCTGCGATAATCTCTTCACTTGTTACTTCAATTGTTTCACCTGAAGCTAACTTCAATGAGTTCATAGAAGTCACATAGAAGTTCAACGGTTCTCCGTTATACTCCGTCTTAAGATCATCACTTTAATTGTTGATTTCTATAATTCATTAAGACATACAGACATAATTTAAATAAGTTGTCTATATAAATTAATATTATATAGATTTAAAGGTTAAGTAATTTGCGTAAAAATTGAGGTTAGTATATCAATGTCAAAGGGGTTTTAGGAACACCTAAAATGGCAGCTAGCAACGACAAAAGTTGGCACTTATAACGACTGATTGTGGGTGTTGTCGTTATAAGGGGCGGAGGTTTGATATTTTAGCATAGTTATAACGACAAAAGTTGGTACTTATAACGATATAATGATTGGAAATTTTTAAAGCAACTATTTTAAAAAAACATGTTTTAAATTGCAATTTTATTTGTTTTAAATAAAGTTTAAAGCAAATAATTTAAAAATACTTGTTTCAAATTGCTATTTTATTTGTTTTAAATAAAGTTTAAAGCAAATAATTTAAAATTACTGGTTTCAAATCCTGTTTGAAACCAAAATCTAAAATTTACTGGTTTCAAATTGCCATTTTACTGGTTTCAAACTGCCATTCTATTGGTCATGCAAATGGCAACCCCCCTGTTATATCAAGCTTTATTTTTACGCAAAGTACTTAAATCTTTAAATTAAACGTTATTTAACGAATAGAAAGAAGGTTAAGTTACTAATTCACCGTTAAACAAATCGAACGTAAATTGGGAATTCAAACCTTTAATAGTTTATTGATCACCTTTATTTAAAGTCGCCCTAGAACTTGATTCATCCATGTAATGAATTACACGGTTTTCTCAAGGGGCGACTTTAAATAAACCACAATAGGTAAAAAAAGTGGTTATAAATAAATAATTTCAAAACAGCTATAACAAAAGTGGTAAAATGTGGTTTTTACTACGTAAAATGTTGTAATAAACACAAAAACCACTTATTTAAGTTATTGTGGTGATTGATTACGTAAAATGTTGTCAATTACTGCGTAAAATGTGATTTTTTAATGTGCAAAACCCTTGATACATAAGGCTTTTGAATTGCGCAAAGTCTTTAAATATAAATAATAAAGTGTATAAAGTATACTTGTATTACAAACGTAGTAAAACTACATAAATGATAATCTCCTAGTTCATAGCGACAAACTAATTGAACTGGATTAAATAATTACTCTGGTCTGCCAACCGGAGTTTTTTTATTGCTTTTTTTAGTTTAATCCACTTTATTGCATCAATGTAGTACTGGGATACTATGATAATGTAATAGTAAGATACTATATAATGTAATACTGTAATAGTATGATAGTCTATTACTAAGGTAGTGGAATAGTATTATAGTGTAATAGTATATAGTGTAATAATATAATACTGTAATAGTATGGTAGTCTATTACTAAGGTAGTGTAATAGTAAGATAGTGTAATTAATAGCAATAAAAAGAGGCTGGGACAAAACTACTTTTGCGAAAAAAGTAGTCCCACTTTCGTTTATTTTTATAAAGATATAGAAAAATACACTCCCACTACTGAACAAAAAAGTTCATAGTTTTTGGGAGTGTTTTTTTTTGAGAGACCTTTTGTCCCAGCCTCAATGGCGCCAGTTCTTGTCGTCAATGATGCCCACTTTTTTTCGTTAAGGAAGATACTTTTTCTATTGAGAAATCACGAGAAATTTATGTATCGTATATTAAATTTTTTTAGTAAATTATGAAGACTTTTATATATCGTAAATGCTTTATCTTTTAAATCTATTTGGAGAAAATATAACCAGTGATACTAAGGGATACAGCGATTAAAAGACGAGAAAATACTGTGTATTTATGCGGGTAAGACGAGAAAATACTGTGTATTAAACGAACTGCATTAATTTTTTTCGTCCTTTGGTGTATACCAAAAAATAGAGAAATCTCCCCCCCCCCGTCCGAATACCCATTTTATAAAGAGCATACTCTATACGCTTATTTTTTTTTCAAGAACTCAAAAAAGCGGAAAATCCCAGATTTAAAAATCTGAGTTTCCGCTATAGACATATTCATCCATTCGCTGAAGAAGACGCTGGTCAACAAGACCAACACTACGCCAACTGCAATCACGATATTTTGTTTCATATTATTTGCGGTGGCTTTTACTAATCCTAATGCGTGAGGCAAGTTGCTGAAGTTCGAGTTCATTAAAACGACATCAGATGTTTCAATTGCTACGTCCGTTCCGCTTCCCATTGCGATGCCAATGTCTGCTAAAGCTAAGGACGGACTATCGTTAACGCCATCTCCAACAAAGGCTACAATTTGACCACGTTGTTGAAGTTTTCCGATATAAGCCGATTTGTCTTCCGGCAACATGTGGCCACTTTAACTGGGGTGACAAGAGGCGACTGGGTGGTTTGGAGGGTGGCAAGCCCTCCGAGGTCTTTTTTCTATTATTTTCTTAATTATAATTCGAGCTCCATCATAAATCCGTCATTTGATTCTATAAATCCATTTTTTTTATAGAATTTTACTGCTGATTTTCCACCGGTAATTAGAAAAATTCTATGTATTTCATTATTTTTCATTAAATTAGAAACGGAATTTATTAATTGTTTTCCAATACCAGAACCTTGGTGGCTAGGAATGACGTTAAATTCGTCAATACAGAATTGATCCATATTACTAAAATAATAGTCAATTCTGCCTATACACATTGCCAATATTTTATCGTTATTTTCGATAACGTATCCTCTAGAATTGAATCCACTCATTGTTGCTTTAATTCTAAGTAGAGCTTCTTCTTTAGTCCATTTATTATGCCATGGTGCTCCTGCATAAGCTGCGACTAAATTTTCAGCGCAATTATTATAATCTTCACTTGTAATTTCTCTAAATTTCATAGATAAAGGCTCCAATCTTTTTAGCATATTATACACAAGTTTTGGTTTTGAGATTCTTTTAGGGTCTTTTTTATAAAATGTGGAGGAGTGAAAAAAATGGTGTCCACTATAAGTCGAAGGGGGTTTTTATTTTAGTTTGAGGTTTACACGCCTACTATTTTGGTAGGGCAGCAAATCGTCAAACAGGTATCAGCTAATTGACCCGATGGGGTCACTGACACTCGGCTTGAAAAAGCCGAATTGAGCCGTCTGCAAGACCCCTCGGCGAGCCCACCTTTACGAAGTAAAGTATAGTGGGTTATACTTTACATGGAAGTGGTCACCGAATTCCAGTTAGAAATTACTTTGTAACTATGTTTTGAGGAGGAGTAAAATGCTTTCCTACGTTCGACATTACCCATTAGGGATAGCTAAATTAATGTGTCTGTGTTCTCTTAAAATTTGCTGATTTATTACTGACTAATACAGGAGGTTTTTTTATGGGACAGACAATCATATCTGCTATTGGTGTTTATATTTCCACCAGTATCGATTATTTAATTATTTTAATTATTTTATTTGCACAGCTATCACAGAATAAACAGAAATGGCATATTTATGCGGGGCAGTATCTAGGCACTGGCTTACTTGTAGGGGCGAGTTTAGTTGCTGCTTATGTCGTCAATTTCGTGCCTGAACCATGGATGGTTGGATTGCTTGGTTTAATCCCTATCTATTTAGGGATTCGCTTTGCAATTGTTGGAGAAGGTGAGGAAGAAGAAGAGGAAGAAATTATTGAAAGATTAGAACAAAGCAAGGCAAATCAACTGTTTTGGACAGTTACATTGCTGACAATTGCGTCTGGCGGAGATAATTTAGGTATCTATATACCTTATTTTGCTTCGTTAGATTGGTCACAGACCCTCGTGGCGTTGCTTGTGTTTGCAATCGGCATAATTATCTTTTGCGAGCTTAGTCGGGTGCTATCTTCTATTCCGTTAATATCCGAGACAATTGAAAAATACCAGCGAATCATTGTGCCCTTAGTATTCATTCCACTTGGACTATACATCATGTATGAAAGTGGCACGATTGAGACTTTTCTGAACTTTATTTTATAGATAAAAAAGCCCCTTAAATGGGGCTTTTCTTATATTTTTTGAATCCTAACCTCAAACTGTAGAGGCCCCTCTATTACAAGTGCCTTTAATAAACTAAAAGAATACGGCTTTTATCAAGGGACAGAACATCGTACCATTAAATACCTGAATAATTTGATTGAACAAGACCATCGTCCAGTAAAGAGACGCAATAAATTCTATCGAAGTTTACGCACTGCCTCTACTACGATTAAAGGCATGGAAGCCATTCGAGGATTATATAAGAAAACCCGAAAAGAAGGCACTCTCTTCGGGTTTTCGGTCTGTACTAAAATCAAGGTATTATTGGGAATTCCAGCTTAAATCATAGATACCGTAAGGGATTTTATTCTTTATTTAAAACTTTGCAACAGAACCTCATTTTTGACCTAATATGCATTTGATTCAGTTTCAGCAACTAGCACGATTTTTCCTACTGCATGGTGCGTTTCACTGAGTTCATGTGCAGCATAAATCCCCGCTTGGTTCAGCGGAAATTCAGCGCCAATCACGCTTTTTAGTTTCTTTTCAGCCATCAGCTTAACTAAGGATGCTAATTCTTCGCCATTTGGTTTCAGCCAGATAGCCTCAGCATGAATCCCTTTTTTTTGAATCCGTGGATCTTCGTCTATCGAAAGAATACTGATTAAACGTCCTTCAGGCTTCAGTACAGTGATGCTTTTTCGTTGTACCTCTCCTGCCATTGTGTCAAGAACCAAATCAATCTCACTTAAAGTAGTCTCAAAATCAGTCGTATGATAATCAATCACTTCATCAGCACCTAATTCTTTTAATAGCTGATGATTTTTCGGACTAGCCGTAGTAATTACATACGCGCCAGCTTCTTTCGCTAATTGAATCGCATATGTTCCCACGCCACCAGCTCCAGCATGAATGAGCACCTTTTGTCCTGCTTGAAGTTTCCCATGGGTAAATAGTGCTTGATAAGCGGTCAAACCAGCTAAAGGTAGTGCACCTGCATCTTTAAATGATACTTCTTCCGGTAATTTTGCTAGAAGATGATCATCAACAATTGTGTGCTCTGCATACGTACCAAACCGAGTCGTATCTGGTCTAGCGGCAACCCAATCACCAACTTTCCAGTCAGAAACCTGTGAACCTACCTCTTCAATGATACCTGCAACATCCCAGCCTAAAATAATCGGGAATTCCCATGGCATCATTTGTTGCAAATATCCTTCACGTAACTTCCAATCAAGTGGATTTACCGAAGTTGCTTTTACTTTAACCAACACTTGATGAGCGGATAACTCAGGTAACGTCACAGTTGCATCTGTCAGTTGTTCTTTCCCGCCGTATTGATTAATTACGACTGCTTTTGTCGTTGTCATCTTGCTTCATCCTTTCAAATAAAATTAGATTGCTTTTACTGATACTTCAATATTTCCACGAGTTGCACGAGAATAAGGGCATGTTTGGTGTGCGATTTCTAATAATTCTTGGCTTTTTTCTAAAGTAATTCCTTCAATGTGGCCTTCGATTTCAACACCTAATTGAACATCAGGTAATGCAGTTTGGCTCAAATTGTATAGTGAAACAGTTACTTCAATAGTTGATTCACCATCTACTTGTGCTTGTTTTTTCACATAATCCAAAGCACTGTTAAAACAAGCACTATATCCAGCTGCAAATAATTGTTCTGGGTTTGTCGCACCTGCTACTTTGTGTCCTGGAGCAACGATTGTCATTTCAAAAGAATTATCAGGAGAATGAACCTCACCGTTACGTCCGCCTGTATTAATCATTTTTGTTGAAAAAACTTTTTTCATATCTATTCCTACTTTCTGACATTTGTTTGGTTTTACCTTACTGAATACATTGTACACAATTTAATTGTATTTGAGGAATAATTTGTTTCTGTTAAAATAAAAAGAAAGGAGTTGCTTCAAATGAACGCAAATGACAATCCATTACAAAATGAATTATGTTTTCAACTTTATGTTGCTTCAAAAGAAAGCATTCGCATGTACAAACCTTTCTTAGATGAAGTCGACTTGACCTACACAGGCTTTATTACCTTAATGGCTATCGAGGACAACTTATCTGTAAAACAACTCGGTGAGCGGCTATTTCTAGACTCGGGCACGCTAAGCCCTTTATTAAAAAAGATGGAAAAACAAGGACTATTGCATCGCATACGAGCTAGCACCGACGAACGGCAATTGGTTATTCAGCTGACCGAGAAAGGAAAATCACTGCAAGAAAAACTTCCGTGCATTTCACGTGATGTCTACCAATCAATAACCAAATCAAGTGAATCTGGTGTATATGGCAATCTGATTTCACAATTAATTCAGCTAAACCAAAGCTTCCGTGAGGTTTAATCTACAAAAATGAAACTGAATTTGCTAGAATAAAAAATCCATAAACTCCATTAGTTTGCGAAACACCTAATGGAGTTTATAGACTTTTTGTTTTTAGCTGAACAATTCTTTCTCAGGCTCTTTGAGTTAATCAATACTTCTAATAACTGGAATGGCAACCCTTTTTTGACAAAAATTATAAAGTGTAAAAAACAGGTACTTGTTATCTAATCCGATTGTCCTTGACAACGAGCCACCATGGACGTGGAATAACCGTGGCGAAGCAACGATTAAATGTATCGTCCACTACGCAACGCTACCAATTTTTTAAAATGATGTATAAGTGCGCCCTTTTTCTAAATCGGCTTTCGTTTTGTTCAAAGGGATTGGGGCTTGCCCCAAAGTTAAAATAAAATAAGCGAAAAAATTATCCTAATTTTTTCGCTTATTTTATTTTTTGTACGTACAAGTACTGTGCTTGCTGTTACTTTTAATTCCTTTTTGAGTTATTTAAAATTTTATTTTTGATATAATTTTTGGAAAAAGAAAAGGGAGATTTGATATGGATAAAGTAAGGGAATATTTTTTTTGGTTTAGTATTTTTGGATTAATATCTTCTATTTTTTTTGATAGTAGAGAAGTAGAGATATTTTTCTCTATATTGTTAATAATAAGTCTTTTAGAAAGTGTAATTAGGAATAAAAAAAGGAATTAGTATTTTGCTATCTTTCTAAGAATTAACCGAATTAAGAAAAATAAAAATACTAAAACTAATCCAAAAATTTCTAAAGTTCTATTACCTGGGAAAAAAATAACTAAACTAATATATATAATTATAGCTATCCAAAAATAAATATTTAAGTATTTATTTTGTTTTTGTTTATGTTTCATCTTAACACCTCTTTATAAAACTATAACAAAATCCGGAAAACGTAAATTAAGAGGTATTCATGGATTTTTAGATATATTTTCATACAAATACCCTTGAACATTTTTAAAACGCTTCTATCCCCCTCTAATTTGCCTCTGAGCGTATTTTAGGGGTTTGTTAAGGGTGTTAACCCTTGACCATGCGTTAGCATGCTTGTAAATGCAGCAATTTACGCAAAATTACTTAGATTTTCAAACAATCTCATACAATAATTACCCCTTTTTCTTGAAAATAAGGGGTTTAAGGGGCTTTGCCCCTTTTTTTAATGGCTTGCATCAGCAAGGCTTCCCTTTTGTTTTTTTATTCTCTTTTTTTGGTTCTGTTGCAAAGTCTTAAATCTACTATCAAATAAGGTAGAATAATAGAAAAAGATAGCAGGAGGAATGACGATAAATCATTTTAAAGGAAAGCAATTTCAGCAGGATGTGATTATTGTAGCCGTGGGCTACTATCTTCGTTATAACCTTAGCTATCGTGAAGTTCAAGAAATCTTATATGATCGTGGCATTAACGTTTCTCATACGACGATTTATCGTTGGGTGCAAGAATATGGCAAACTACTCTATCAAATTTGGAAAAAGAAAAATAAAAAATCCTTTTATTCATGGAAAATGGATGAAACGTACATCAAAATTAAAGGAAAATGGCATTATTTGTATCGAGCCATCGATGCAGATGGTTTAACATTGGATATTTGGTTACGTAAAAAACGGGACACACAAGCAGCCTATGCTTTTCTTAAGCGGTTAGTGAAGCAGTTTGATGAACCGAAGGTTGTAGTCACAGATAAAGCCCCCTCTGTTACAAGTGCCTTTAAGAAACTAAAAGAATACGGCGGCTTTTATTAAGGGACAGAACATCGTACCATTAAATACCTGAATAATTTGATTGAACAAGACCATCGTCCAGTAAAGAGACGCAATAAATTCTATCGAAGTTTACGCACTGCCTCTACCACGATTAAAGGCATGGAAGCCATTCGAGGATTATATAAGAAAACCCGAAAAGAAGGCACTCTCTTCGGGTTTTCGGTCTGTACTGAAATCAAGGTATTATTGGGAATCCTAGCTTAAATCATAGATACCGTAAGGGATTTTATTCTTTATCTAAAACTTTGCAACAGAACCAATTAAATTGTTTTTGTTCAAATATAGAGATTTATATGTAATTACAATCTGATGTTTTACTTATACCCAATCTTTTCATTTTTAATTAGACTGGATAACTATAATGTGATTACTTTAGAAAAGGGCTTTCCAATCTGTCTGGAGAGCCCTTTTCCCTTTATTCTTTCACTTTCATAAGTCGCAAACTATTTAATGCTACAAGAAGGGTTGCGCCCATATCTGAAAGGATGGCAATCCAGAGCGTTAACCAACCTGGGATAACCAATAATAAGGCAATAAATTTAATAACAATTGCAAAAGTAATGTTTGCTTTGATTATATTTAGAGCTTTTCGGCTTAATTTTACAGTGAATGGAAGTTTTCTTAAATCGTCTCCCATTAAAGCGACGTCTGCCGTTTCCAGGGCTGTATCTGTACCAGCTCCACCCATTGCGATTCCAACTGTAGAAGCTGCTAACGCAGGAGCATCATTGACACCATCTCCAACCATGGCTACGTTTCCATACTCGGACCTTAATTGTTTAATATAGTCTAATTTGTCCTGAGGCATCAGTTCAGCTTGAATATCTGATACTCCGACATGCTGACCGATTGCATTCGCTGTACCTTTGTTATCACCTGTAAGCATAATTGTTTTTTTGATTCCAAGTTGATGTAACTTTTGAATAATTTCCTTACTTGATTCACGAACCTCATCAGCAACTGCAATAACTCCAAGTATTTCTTTTTCGGTTCCAATAATCATGGCTGTTTTACCTTGATTTTGAAGAGTATTAACATTTTGCTCTAAGTCTTTATCGAAGCCAGTAGTCAATAATTCCTTAAAGAGTTTCGGGCTACCGATATAATAATTCATCCCGTTTACAATACCTTTGATACCCTTACCTGTAATAGAAGAGAAATCCTCTACCAGTACATCAGAATATGAAATGTTTTCTTCTTCTGCTTTTTTCATGATAGCTGAAGCAAGAGGATGCTGAGAACGATACTCTAATGCAGTAATGATCGCCAATAATTCTTTTTCATTCATTTGATTATTCAACACTTTAAAATCAGTTACAACTGGAACACCTTTTGTTAAGGTACCCGTTTTATCAAATGCTATGGCCTTTAAGGCACCCATTTCTTCTAAATACACTCCGCCTTTTACAAGAACCCCTTTTTTCGCAGCATTCCCAATTGCCGAAACAATAGAAATCGGAGTCGATATGACCAACGCACATGGACAACCAACAACAAGAACAGCTAATCCTTGATAAACCCATGCTTCCCAACTGCCATCAAAGAATAAAGGAGGGACTATAGCCACTAATACTGCAATGATCATAATGATCGGTGTGTAATATTTTGCGAATTTATCGACAAATGCCTGCGAAGGAGCGCGTTCTCCTTGTGCTTCCTCAACAAGATGAATAATTTTAGAAATGGTTGTATCTTCAACAAGTTTTGTTATTTTTACTTCAAGTAATCCTTCTTCATTTAAGGTACCTGCAAATACTTCATCATCAACCGTTTTCTCAACAGGGACTGATTCGCCTGTAATAGCTGCTTGATTGACGGCAGAGTAGCCACTTACGACTACACCATCCATCGCAATATTTTGACCAGGTTTTACAATCATGATATCGCCAACAGCAATATCATCGACATGAATCATGATTTCTTGTCCATTCCGTCTAACAAGTGCCTCTTTGGGCGCGATATCCATTAATGAACGAATCGATTGTCTTGCTCTATCCATAGAGAATCGCTCAAGTGCTTCACTAATTGCAAAAAGAATAACAACAATGGCAACTTCTGCCCATTCTCCAATAATGGCCCCACCTATAACAGCTATTGTCATAAGGGTTTTCATGTCAAATTCAAAGCGTAATAAGTTTTGTAATCCAACTTTAAAGAGTGATAACCCTCCGATTAACATGGATGCTAAAAATAATAAGGTAGTAACAATGTTCTCTTCTCCATTCACAAACGAAGAAAGTAAACCGAAGGCAATAAATAAGGAAGCATAAAGTAGAGTACTATGCTTTTTATAAAATGGCACTTTATCTTCTTTCGTATCTTCTTTTACCTCTTGTGAAACTTGGCGAGCAGATTTTTCAGGAGCTACTTTAAGATTCTCGAATGCACCTGCTTTTTCAAGTTCTTCAATCGTTGCATCCCCGTAAACGGATATCTTAGATGCACCAAAATTTACTTTTGCATCCTCAACTCCTGGAAGTCTTTTAACATTTTTTTCAAACTTTCCCGCACAGTTTGCGCATGTAAACCCCTGAACACGGTACATATTTTTTTCAGTCTCTAATGCTTTTGCTTCAGACAATTTTAACAACCTCCTTGTGGTGTGCAAATGCAACCTGTATTAGTTTCATTACATGATCATCATCTAATGAATAGTAGACTAACTTACCTTCTTTTCGATATTTAGCTAATCCAAGATTTTTAAGTAACCTCAAATGATGAGATGTTGTGGCAGTTGTAGCACCAACAATATTCGCTACATCACATACACACAATTCATCTTCTAAAGAGAGAGTATACGCAATCTTAATCCTAGTATCATCCGATAAAGCTTTAAAAACTTTGGCTACTTCCAAAGGATTTTGTTTGAGTAGTTCTTTTTTACCTCTTTTGACTTTTTCCTCATCTATACACGTAACTTCACATGCATTATTTTGCAAATTTTTCACCTCTTATCAATCAAATGTATGTTTGATTATCATTATAAATTAACAAAAACCAAATAGTCAAGTATATGTTTGAATGTAATTTACATAAAAAGCAATTTTTCTTTAGTTTGCAGTAAATAATTATTCTGGTTCTGTTGCAAAGTTTTAAATAAAGAATAAAATCCCTTACGGTATCTATGATTTAAGCTGGGATTCCCGATAATACCTTGATTTCAGTACAGACCGAAAACCCGAAGAGAGTGCCTTCTTTTCGGGTTTTCTTATATAATCCTCGAATGGCTTCCATGCCTTTAATCGTGGTAGAGGCAGTGCGTAAACTTCGATAGAATTTATTGCGTCTCTTTACTGGACGATGGTCTTGTTCAATCAAATTATTCAGGTATTTAATGGTATGATGTTCTGTCCCTTGATAAAAGCCGTATTCTTTAAACGGTCAAAGGTTATCCTGATATTTAGGATAACCTTTTATTTATGTGCCCGGCATGGGTGTAATTCATATTAACCATGCTATTTCTTTTTTGTTGTTATTTCCTATCAACAATCGTCATACATAGCTGGTTATTCGTGGGATTGAAATTTGCAAAAAACAAAAAAATCTTTAAGTTTGATTATCCTCTAATTTTGACTCTTTATAAGTACTAATAAGAAATAAGATAGCTCCACTAACTAAAAATACATCCGCAGTATTAAAAATTGGATAATTAATAAATGTAACTTCGAACATATCTGTTACTTCCCCAAAAATTAAACGGTCTATAACATTTCCCATTGCACCTCCTATAAAAAAGCCAAAGGCTATACGCGTTAGCTTATCAGTTACTTTACGAGAATAAATAAGACCAACGACTATAACAATAATGGCAATGCTAATTAAGAATATTTTTTGTCCTGAAAAAATTCCCCAAGCAGCACCTGTATTTCGATGAGATGTTAATTGGAAAAAACCATTGATAATGGGAATGGATTGCCCGTAGTCCATAAAATTTCTAACTAAATATTTAACAAACTGATCAATACTTAGTGTGAGAATAATGATCCAATACAAAGTCGTCACCTCAAAGTTTATTTTCTATAAAGATTTATACTCATTACTTTAAAAGGAAAGGGGATATAACAATAAAATTTTTGAACTATTACGGTTAATTAGGAATTTAAATTTACGAAGTCAGACCACAGGTTAGAAAATATATTATTTTCTGCCATGATATAAAATCCTAATCCTATAAACACAATTGGAATAAGCCATCGGCCGTATTTCTCAAGTGTTTCAGAAACATATCTAAATCTTGCTAGACGATAGCCGATTAAACACCAAACCGCAACCATTATAAAGAAAGTAACAACTGTAATGACCAGTTGGTTGTTATTTAAAGTAGAAAAGAATGGAATATAAATTCCAATATTGTCTCCACCATTGGCAAATGTGATAAATGCTACACTTAAATAGAACTTATTAAATTTATTTAAACTAGAAAGAATAGCACCTTCATCTTCATCTTCACCCTTTATAAACAGTTTAACTCCTAAATAGATCGGGATTAGTCCTAATAAACCCACCCATTGATCAGGAATGAGTGTTACTCCAAATGTAGCTAAAAGACTGATTAAAACTAAAAGTGCAAAACCAAGATATTGACCAATGACTATATCTTTAGGATAAATACGATTTCCCTTCACCGTTCGTCCATTACTTGCTTTAGCTTGTGAACTTGCCTGAGAGAACAGCAACATCAAGACAAAAATGTCATCGATATTGGTTACTATAAAAGACCCTAAAGCAGAGAGAATGGTTAAAATTAAATTCATAAAAAAACTCCTTTTTAAATTGCTCCATAAACGGAATAATAGATATTTAGTTATGTTAGTTTGTTACACATTCTATTATTTCTCCTTCATGTAATGACTTGGAATTTCGCTTAGCACGATCCTAAAATTAATAGATAGTATTTTATGTAAAAATATTGAAGTTATTATTCAAATATTCGTTTGAATATATTGTGCTTTTAGAATAAAATTATTAACGTAAAATGTCAACATTAAAATGTTGGTTTGAGTGAAAATAAAAAGTGAGAGTAAATTGAAAAGCAAAAGAAACAAATCTATTGTACGTATTAGTCTTATTATTTCATAAACGACCGTTTTTGGTTATGAAGAGTGGACTTCTCGGTTCTGTTGCAAAGTTTTAAATCTACTATCAAATAAGGTAGAATAATAGAAAAAGATAGCAGGAGGAATGACGATGAATCATTTTAAAGGAAAGCAATTTCAGCAGGATGTGATTATTGTAGCCGTGGGCTACTATCTTCGTTATAACCTTAGCTATCGTGAAGTTCAAGAAATCTTATATGATCGTGGCATTAACGTTTCTCATACGACGATTTATCGTTGGGTGCAAGAATATGGCAAACTACTCTATCAAATTTGGAAAAAGAAAAATAAAAAATCCTTTTATTCATGGAAAATGGATGAAACGTACATCAAAATTAAAGTAAAATGGCATTATTTGTATCGAGCCATCGATGCAGATGGTTTAACCTTGGATATTTGGTTACGTAAAAAACGGGACACACAAGCAGCCTATGCTTTTCTTAAGCGGTTAGTGAAGCAGTTTGATGAACCGAAGGTTGTAGTCACAGATAAAGCCCCCTCTATTACAAGTGCCTTTAAGAAACTAAAAGAATACGGCTTTTATCAAGGGACAGAACATCGTACCATTAAATACCTGAATAATTTGATTGAACAAGACCATCGTTCAGTAAAGAGACGCAATAAATTCTATCGAAGTTTACGCACTGCCTCTACCACGATTAAAGGGATGGAAGCCATTCGAGGATTATATAAGAAAACCCGAAAAGAAGGCACTCTCTTCGGGTTTTCGGTCTGTACTGAAATCAAGGTATTATTGGGAATCCCAGCTTAAATCATAGATACCGTAAGGGATTTTATTCTTTATTTAAAACTTTGCAACAGAACCTAACAAACTAATAATTAGTAAAACTAATTTTCTTTTTTTCAATGTTTTTCCTCCTATTTATAAAATAAATATTAGTCCAAAAACAGCCAAATTACTTAGCTAATTCTATTATTTTATAAATACATGAATCAATAAAATTCAAGTATTTCGTTAATTATATTCGATTACCTTTTAGATAGGTCTGTTGCGACTAAAGTGAACTAATATGGCGAAGAAAAGGAGATTATACAGATAAACTTCATGGTTTAAGAAATAAATGGATGTAAAGAGACGATAAGAGACCTCCTAGTCTATGAAGTTAGGGGGTCTCTTATCAAATTTGTTGTTGTTGAATACTTACATATATAAGAACTATCTGGGTTATCATATATGTATTAACTAGCTGATTCCAAATCCTCTTTTTCAGTTTCTAAAAGATAAGAATCTGTGGTGTATGTGACATTATTTCTCTCATCTTCATACAATCGATCGCCTTTTATTTTCAACACATATTGTAATTCATTATTGTTATCAGCTTCTATGATAATATTGCCTTCCTCTTGGATTACCGTATACGTAGAATATAACTTTCCTTTCTCAAATGGGAAAATACGAGGATCTTCTTCAGAAATTTGAGTGTAATCTGCGCTCATCCCTTTTTCGGAAAATGAGATAGACTGGCCACTATTTGATCTAAGTATTACACTCTCTTCGTCAGCTTTAGTATGCCATTTTTCATTTAAAGACTCTTTATTACTACATGCAGACAAGAATAACCCTGCTACTATAGAAAGAAAGAATATATAAGTTACTTTTTTTATCATATTAAATATAAATCCTTTCTATACTATATTTATTCCTGTACTGGCAGCACTTTTGAAGGAAAAGGTACCTAATGGAGCTTCATTAGCCAGAACATAACAGTTCGCTCCTTTTTAATCGCTGTAATATTAATCTATTTTGAATGCACTTCGAGCCATGAAGAAATAGATTCCCATGTAAGGTCTTTATCTGTAGCAATCGCTACCGTATAGTCTTCTATTTCTTTATTGCTAACGTTTAACGTCACACCGTTTAAACGTAAAAATGTATGAACCGCAACCAATGCGGTCCGCTTATTGGCATTGTGAAAACAGTGTTTCTGAACTAGTTTTTGGTACAATATGGCTGCTTTATCAAACAGAGTCGGATAAAGTTCTTTATCAAATACATCCTGTTTCGGTAAAGCGACACACATATTCAAAGCGGTTGGCTCCTTTACGCCGATCTGCTCCTCAGGGCTGTAGCGTTGAATCTGCAGCGTATTAATCATAACTAATTCCCGTTCAGTTAAATAACGGATCATCGGCTAACGAGTCCTTCAAGTGCAACATTGTAGTCATCCATCACTGCGTTAACCGTTGCTAAAAAATCGTCTTCTTTTTCGGCAGCTTTACGGATTTCAACGTGACCACCTTTGATAACATATTCAATGGAATCACCCACGTTTAAGTTGAGTTGCTGTAAGACATCGGGTGGGAGTGTCGTAATCACGCTGTGTCCCGATTTACGTGTACTTCTTTGAATCATTTTCATATTTATCACCTCATACATATAGTATATACGTATGTATTAAATGATTCAAGTATATACGTATGTATTTTAATACCTTAATTCTTTTTGACTGGTTCTCTCACGCGTCTCTTTCATAAAATGATTAAATGGCTGTGCTTCTCCCGCTATCGTTTTTTCAAGTGTCGCTATTTTTTCTTGCGGCGAGGTGATTTCAGGATGTTTCTCAACAAATGCGGTAAGGGCATGCTCCTTTAACCAGTCGGTGCCACTTTTTTCTCCCACCCATGTGTGTGCAATTTCATTAGGTTTTTTTGTCGTGAGAATCCGATACTTCTGTGGTCCCGTTGTTTTTGAATGCAGCTTTAAATCATAAACACGATGTCTCCCAATCTGCGTAATGGGTTCAATCGTATGAATAGAAAAGAAAGCCTGTGCTAGCGCGCTATTTTTTAATTTTGACGCGTCTTTTAAGTTTACCTGCACATTTAGTTGTTCATGCTCTAAAAGTGTCTCTAAACGTGAAATAAGGGTATGAGAAACATGCTTTACTTCTTCCAAAGCCGTTTCGAGTTCCGTCACGTGTTCTAAATTCTGCGTCCATTGTGCCGTGTAGTGCAAGGAATTGGTTTTCGTATCTAAGCCAAACGCATGCGCCAGCTCATGTATAAGCGTATGAATGGATTCGCTTTTATTATTACGATTACTTAATACAATCGTATGCGTATCAGGCCGGTAGTATCTTTTAGCAGGACTGTTACTGATTTTCGCTGTTTGAACCCCTATCTGTTCTTCATTGGCATAACGCAATAACGTTTTCTTCAAAATCACCATCTGTTTCCTCGTATACTGAAAGTCTTTTTTTCGATTTGGAAACAAATCGGGATAATCTTCTGGCTGCGCATTTGTTTGCGTCACATCAAAGACCGTCCCCAACTTAAAGCTGACCCGTTTTCGTGTCTCAACTGTTGTTTTATGGGCTGCGAGATTCTCTTTTTCCCCTTTTAAGACAGATAATCCCCAATCTTTAAACGTCTTAAAAGACGCAACGCCAAACGCACCTTTAAATTGAGAATGAATCAATAACTGATTCTTCAACGAATAATCATAAAACTGACTCATAAAAACAAGAAAAGCTTCTAACTCTTTCGGATCTGTCGCATAGTTGCGTAAGTTGACATGCATCTCATCGGTTAGGCTATCAATTTCTAATTTCCGTTCTTCTGCTGTTTTCTTTTTATAGTTGTAGGCCATGACGTTTCCCCTTTCGGATTACTCAGACAACCTGCTTCAATACCGTATCAAGCATGACAAAATAGCTTTCTTCTTCTCCAAGAGCTGCTTCAAATTCCGCTATTAAATCATCTGTTACCGTCACCTGTATGTCTTTTTTTCTTCCAAGAGATAAAACGTCACTGTATTTTCTTCTTCAATATTTACAAGCATCGCTAAGGCCTTCGGCATCCCGATACCCCCCTCTCACATGTTTATTCCTGTGTTATTTTCTTGATTATTATATCTATATTTAACTTAGAATAACGGTATAAAGCAAGAAAAGCTATTGACTTAAGGTCTCACTTAACCTAGCAGAGGAGAGGGAAAGGAGTAAGTGGGCATAGTTGTACCCTAGCCATGCAAAATTAAAAAAATAATTCTGCAAACTAGGGTACAACATGTGTGCTATTTATTTGAATTTCTAGCGTCGGATCGGTCAGTCGCTGCTTCACATCTGTATGCGTCGGTGTTGTTCGTGCAACACACCTAAAACCCTCTTAAAATCCTCCCTAAGAGCGTTGTTTTAGGTTACCGGGCTTTCGGCCCAGGATTACCACCCCCACCGTTCAATCGGCCGTACACCCACTCGTGCAATAGAGGACACAAAAAAGGGGAGTTAAAACCACATATAGTGGAAGAAACGAAAAAAGAAGCCAACAAAACAGAGGTTCCTGATTCTTTCTTCCGAGCAACAAAGACAGCAAAGATTTCTTCAGATGTATTGTTACGATTAAATACTTTAAGGCCGTTTATTGAAGAATTAGAAAATGAAGAAAAATCGACCATTAATGATATGGTTCGGATGTTAGTTGAAAATTATACCAATACACGCCTAACAAATCGTCAACGGGAAGGATATAATCAAATGTTTGAACACCTTTTTGACCTTGCGAAAAAATAAGCTGAATAATTATGTCTATTCGCCGGTATTTATGCAAAGGCCTCTCTAGAGAACTACACGCCAACCCGGAAAGCTTGATTTATAAAAATGTACGCTTTACACTAATATATGTAAATAATTACAGAAAAAATATCATTTTCCAGAAAGGATGTATTGAATTGAAATTACAGCTAGCTATTGACCTTGTTAAAGATATACCAGAAGCCATTGAATTAGTGGAAGAGGTTAAAGAGTATATCGATGTAGTGGAACTTGGTACCCCTGTCATCAACAGAGAAGGACTTCAAGCAGTTAAAGAAGTCAAAGAAGCCTTCCCTGATTTACAAGTGTTGGCGGATGAAAAATTAATTGACGCTACTGATTTTGAAGTTGGCCAAGCAGTTGATTATAAAGCAGACATTATTACAGTTCTGGGTGTTTCGGAAGACGCTTCGATTAAAGGGGCTGTCGAGGAAGCGAAAAAATACGGAAAAGAAATTCTTGTGGATATGATCGCAGTACGAGATGTTGAAACACGTGCAAAAGAACTGGATGAAATGGGAGCAGATTATATTTGTGTACACACAGGGTATGATTTACAGGCGCAAGGGAAGAGCCCATTTGAAGACTTGAAGAAAGTCAAAAAGGTAGTCAAAAAATCAAAAACGGCTATTGCAGGCGGCATTAAATTAGAGACGCTAAAAGATGCTGTAGAACAAAAACCAGACTTGATCATCGTTGGTGGCGGAATTGCAAGCGCGGATAATCCTAAAGAAGCTGCACGCAAGATATCTGAAATTATCAAACAAGGTTAGGTAGTAGTATGAATACAACGGATCATCTAGCAACAATCATTGAAGAGTTAAAGAAAACACCATCTAGAATTTCAGATGAGGAAGCTGAAAAGCTGGTCGATGAAATCATGGATGCTGGAAAAATATTTGTGGCTGGTGCTGGACGTTCCGGTTTGATAGGAAAAAGTTTCGTCATGCGCTTAATGCATATGGGGATTGAAGCCTATGTTGTAGGGGAAACCGTCACCGGTACGTTTGAAGAAAATGATTTGCTGATTATTGGAACAGGATCAGGGGAAACGAAGACATTGATTCCAGTCGCTCAAAAAGCAAAGGACATTGGTGGAAAAATAGCTGCTGTTACCATTTCACCCGCTTCGACTATCGGAGAATTGGCTGACATCATTGTCCAACTCCCTGGTGTGACAAAAGATAACAGTGAAGGAACCATTCAAACTGTTCAGCCGATGGGATCTTTATTCGAACAAACCATGTTGCTGTTTTATGATGCCATCATTTTAAGTTACATGGAGAAAAAAGAACTGGACAGCGATAAAATGTACGGAAAACATGCTAATTTAGAATAAACGGAACACGCAGCACATACTGCTCTCAAATAGAGTAAATAACTAGAATAAAAGCAATAGACAGAAACCTTGATGAAGGTTTCTGTCTATTACTTTTACTTGTACAGACGGACAGGATTTATCTAACTTAATTTGACAAACGAAAATTATCCAGCCATCCAAGACACTCTTTTAAGTATGTTTTCGAATTAATCGCTAATTGATAAAGTACTTCAGTCTCATCCTCATTAAACAATCGCAAAGCAACTTCTTCATCAACTTTATATGTGAGCATATTTTTCTCCCCCTCTCAGTAGTTGAACTTCCCAATAAGTATCTACAGTGATATACAAGAATATTTCTTCATTCTTTTATAAGAATTTCTACTCGATTGTAAAATCAGAAAATGTTCTATTTTTTCTTTTTACTGATGTATCAATAACGATCTATATTGAGCATCCCTTTTACTTTTTTTTCATTATTTAAACTTTTGACCATAACTTTTCTCCTTACTATAACTTCACAAGACTTTTCTCGCTTCATACACCAACAAAAACAATGGTCATAAATTTAGCCAAATAATACTACAGCGCGAATTTAGATTTCAACTATCACTTAACTTAAATATAATATATACCATTTCTTCCAAATCAAGCACCAAATTATAAATTAAATGAAGCAACAATAAAAAAGCTAGGTATCCACTAAGGTTGTAGATACCTAGCTTCCTAATTATTTGAAAGTTTTATCTCAATTATAATATTTCCTTTACTCGGCCAACGGTACCATCTTCTAGCATGACTTTAATACCATGTGGATGGTTTTGAGAGTTTGTCAGGATTTTACTCACAATACCCTCTGTTAATTTTCCAGATCGTTGGTCCTGTTTTTGAACAATTTTTACCTGGCTACCAATTTGAATATTACTTCTTTTATTACCTTCGTTCATGATGGGCTCCTTTTACAGGTCTCGATTTTTTATAGTCGCAACCATTTGTTTAACCCATTTTATCAGAAGTTCATCGAAAAAGGCTAATATTAAAAATAATGGAAAGCCAGTCGCTGTACCTTTACTAATATCACCAGTGATAATCCCAACTATCCCAACAACAAACCAACATAATATACCGTAGTATAATTATTCGCGTTCTATTTCCAAAATTAAACCTCTATAGCAGTCCTCTAGCATCCTAAACTTATCTAACTTTTTATAGTTCATTTTTCTCAAATTATTGAAAGTATGATTGTATGTTTTATATTGTAATATGCATAATTGCGAATACTATTTTTGGGGATAAAAAAGGCTATAATCTATTCAATTATAGCCTGCATAACATATAAAATTGTTCCTACATCAATCTATCTATTACTAAGTCGTTAAATCGCAGCTAATGCTTTATCTAAGTCAGCTATGATATCATCTACATTTTCAATTCCGATAGATAAACGGATTGTTTCAGGTTTAATGCCACCATCTGCTAATTCTTCTTCAGTTAATTGACTATGAGTCATTGAAGCCGGGTGAACCACTAATGATTTAGCATCTCCAACATTCGCTAATAGAGAGAATAATTCTAGATTTTCAATGAATTTGACCCCACCTTCATAGCCACCTTTAACACCAAAGGTAAAGATTGAACCTGCCCCTAGAGGTAAGTATTTTTCTTTTAAGCTATAATATGGGCTACTTTCTAATCCCGCATAATCAACCCATTCTACTTTGTCATGTTGTGCTAAGAATGTAGCCACTTTCTCTGCATTTTCAACATGACGATCCATACGTACATGTAATGATTCTAAGCCTTGAACTAATAACCAAGCATTAAAAGGTGAAATTGAAGCCCCAGTATCACGTAATAGCGTCGCACGAATTTTTGTAGTATATGCTGCTGGGCCAAAGGCATCTGCGAAAACAAGATCATTATAAGTTGGATCTGCTTGACTTAAGCCTGGGAACTTATCATTTTGTTTCCAGTCAAACTGTCCACTTTCTACAATTACCCCACCAATTGAAGTACCGTGACCACCAATAAATTTAGTCGCTGAATGGACAACGATATCTGCACCATGTTCAATAGGTCGCGCTAGATAAGGTGTTGCAAAAGTATTATCAACGATTAATGGAATACCATATTTATGCGCTACTTCAGCTAAGCCACTAATATCTTCAATATTACCAGCCGGATTGCCGATTGTTTCTACAAATACAGCCTTGGTATTGTCTTGAATAGCTTGGTCCACATTCGCTAAATCACTCGTATCTACTATCGTCACATCGATACCGAAGTCCTTGAAAGTATGTTCAAATAAGTTGTGGCTTCCGCCATATAGGTTAGCTGTCGCTACAATGTGGTCTCCTGCTTTAGCTAAAACTTGAATAGCATAAGAAATAGCGGCCATACCCGAAGCGACAGCCAAACCAGCTGAACCACCTTCTAAAGCAGCCACTCTACCTTCAAAGACGCCCTGAGTAGGATTTGTGATTCGCGTATAAATATTGCCACCTTCTGTTAAGGCAAAACGATTAGCTCCTTGCGTTACATCATCAAAAACATAAGCTGTTGTTTGGTGTAGAGGAACAGCACGTGACCCTGTTTCATCAATCGTTTGGGCAGCGTGAATGGCTTGTGTCTCAATTTTATAGGCTTTTGTCATAATAATTTCCCCCGATTTTATCATTTTTTCATCAAAAAAGCTTCCATCCCTTGCTTATGCAAAGGATGAAAGCTACTTCATGGTACCACCTTAATTTATTATATTATTGCTAATATAAACTCACAGAGTACGCTAAAAAATCATTGTACTCTTTCCCTGTAACGGGGGCTCCCGAATAATCCTCACCTATATTAGGCTTAAACTATTATACTCCAAGACCATTTTCTTCTAATCTCCTTGACCTACTTCCACCACACATAGGCTCTCTCAGCAAGGGTCATAAAATACTTATCCCATCATCGCGTATTGCATATATCAATTTAGATATATGATAATGTCATTTTGATGATAAGTCAACCTTTTATATTTAATTGTTTTTTCATTTTAAATTTTTTGTTAAGCGTAATTCACTATATTAATAAGATGTAGCGCATAACTTTTTAAAAATTAATTTTATACCTTCATTAACTTAATTCTTGCTTACAGGTAATCTCTCCGCAACTTTTACTTACTCATTAAATTACTGCTGATACTTTTTCTAAACCTGTGATGATTATATTAACACCTTCGATTCCAAAGAATAAACGGGTTGTTTAAAGCTTTATGAGAAACCTATCATCATAAATACCACCTACAAGTATTATCGACTTAGCTTATTTTTATAAAAATCGTTGAAGTATTTGCTTGGTTTCTTCGTCGTTTAATTCAGATTGATTGGCACTTTGAGAGACGGAATGGATAATATCTCCTAAGTTGATTTGTTGCATCTCCAATTCGACGCTACGTTGCAATTGATCATATTTTTCCGCTAAAACACCCTGGATATTACCGCCTACGATACAGGCAGGTGCTGTTTTCTCATCTACACGGAATATTTGCTGTTCTTCATCGATAGCTTGATAAATATCATAAAAAGAAATATTTTCGGGATCTCTGCCTAACTTTGGATTTGCCTTACCAGATTGGCTAGTAATTAGGTCGGCCTTTTTTAGGCTACTCATAATGCGTCTAACAGAAACGGGATTAGCATTCACACTTTTGGCAATCACTTCACTTGATAAGTCTGTACCTTGAAGCATCTCGATATAAACTAAAATATGAATAGCATCACTAAACTTTACAGAATATTTCATCTGAATATCCCACCCCTTTTCTCTTGACTTATTATAGCACATACACTACGATTAACCTGTAACTTTATTTATTACAGGTTAGAAAAAGGAGTGTTTATTCATGAAATATTTAGTAACTGGCGCAACAGGTGCCTTTGGTGGCCACGCATTAGACAAATTAAATACATTAGTTCCCGTATCAGATATCCACATCTTAGCACGTAGCGAAGAAAAAGCTGCGCCACTTGCTGAAGCTGGCTATACAGTACACATCGGCGATTACTTAGATAAAGCATCTTTAAAAGCTGCCTTCACAGGTATTGACCGCTTATTACTAGTTTCATCAGCACCTGGCACTCGTCAAGAAGAACATCAAAATGCAATTGATGCAGCCAAAGAAGCTGGCGTTAGCTTTATCACCTATACTAGCTTCGCCAATGCAGACCAATCTTCTGCTGATCTAGCAACTGACCACCGTTATACCGAAAAAGCCATCAAAGCATCCGGCATTCCTTTTACAATTTTAAGAAATAACTGGTACTTGGAAAATGAACTACCGCTAGTAGGTGCAGCTTTAAACAGTGGTGAACTATTATACACCGCTGAAAATGGTAAAGCTGGTTGGGCATTACGTCGCGAATATGCTGAAGCAGCTGCGATCGTTTTAGCTGGCGAAAAAACGTTCCCTGAAATCCTAGAATTATCTGGTAAACCAGTAGACTACGCGACTTTAACTAAAGCACTAGCAGAAGCAACAGGTAAAGAAATTGCCCCTCTAGAAACTAACGACGGAGCATTCGTTAAAAATCTAACTGACAATCAATTACCAGAACCAGTAGCAGGCTTCTTCCTAGCGATTCAAGGAGACATCAAAAATGGTGTATTAGATGTACAATCAGACGACTTTGAAAAAGTATTAGGCAAACCGCTAACACCGCTTGTGGACGCCTTTAAAGAATTACTTCAATAATTCATATCATTCAATAAACCCTTCTTCAAAAAAAATCAAAAGACCCTACTAGCTAGCCATAACGGTCACTAGTAGGGGTTCTTTATTGAAAATAATCTTCATTTGTCTAAAATGCTTACATAAAGTTTAAGACAGTAGTCCTGAGTAAGGTGGTATAATAACGAGATAATATAATTGAATGATAAGGAGATCATGACTATGTTTACTGAAAAATTTTATGATGTATTAAATTATGAAGGTGCCGTTTCTATCACCTCTTGGGGAAACACTGACCCACATGTTACATGCACGTGGAACTCCTACTTAGTCACTAAAGAAGAGGATATTATTCTAATCCCAGCAGCAGGTATGACATCAACTGAAGAAGACCTTGCAGTAAATGATCAGTTAATTTTAACCTTAGCAGCCCGCCAAGTAGAAGGCTTTAACAACTACCAAGGAACCGGCTTCCGCATTAATGGTAAAGGCGAATTTCTAACAGAAGGCCCATACTTTGACGAAATGAAAGAAAAATATCCTTTCATCCGTAAAGTATTACAAGTCACCGTATCAGACCTAAAACAATTGCTTTAATACCTACCTTTAATGAGCTTTTCGTCAAATCAGGCTGATGAGAAAATTTCCAAGTAATCATTTGATTGCTTAGTTTTTTATATCTTTAATTTTTACTATTTATTGAATTTAATATTTATTTTCCTTATCCAATCAGCCCTAAAGTTGCCTGCGTGCTAGAGAGTTCATGAAAAATATACATTTGTTGTTAAACTATACGGGCCCCCTGAAGCTAGCAGACAAAACTAACTTTAGGAGGCCCTTATCTATTATTTATTTTTTAATTCCGTACTGTTCATTTTTGTTTAAGGAACAGTCAAGATAAATCCATTTTATCCATCGATCATTGAAACGCTAGGAATATCATGTCAAATCTATAAGCTATCGTAGCTTATATTGTAGGTATCCCATTGTGACAAGTCGCCTGCTTCTAACCCTTTCTTAAACCATTTTTGCCGTTGCTCAGCAGTACCATGGGTGAAAGAGTCGGGCATCGTACGGCCATAAGCTTTTTCTTGCAAGACGTCATCACCAATGTGATAAGCTGCGTTTAATCCTTCTTCAAGGTCCCCTGCTTCCATCCAATCATTCTCAACGACGTTATGTGCCCATACACCAGCAAGATAATCAGCTTGTAATTCCATCCGTACAGTCCATTGATTTTGTTCAGTTTGACCTACTTCAGACTGAATTTGTCTAACCTGGTTGGAAAGGCCAAGTTGCTGTTGGACATGGTGACCTACTTCATGGGCGATTACATAGGCCATAGCAAAATCACCACCGCCTCCATAATTTTTAACAAGTTGATTATAGAAATCTAAGTCGATATAAATAGTTTCATCCGTTGGACAATAGAAA
Source organism: Aerococcus sp. 150760013-2 (assembly GCF_053627715.1). Taxonomy (NCBI): domain Bacteria; kingdom Bacillati; phylum Bacillota; class Bacilli; order Lactobacillales; family Aerococcaceae; genus Aerococcus; species Aerococcus sp. 150760013-2. The sequence goes on along the minus strand of NZ_JBSEYI010000013.1, from coordinate 22,126 downwards.
GGTCCAACTTCAGATGTATTATACCCACAAGATGAATTCACAGCATCCTCAAAGATGACCAAATCTGGCGCCTTATATGTATATCCAGCTTCAGAAAATGCTTGTGTCCAATATTCTTCGGTATCATAAAGGATAACAGAAACAAATTCAGCCAACTCATCTTCAGTAACTGTGTCACTATCTGTGGATCCAGTCTTTGGTAAACTGACTTGACTATTAGGATTTGCTTGAATTTGCGTATTCGATTCCATTTGTCCTGGTAATTGTACATCTACCTGACTGGTTTGATCGCTCGATTGATTATTACTTGAACTAGACTGGTTGCCACCTAATAAAGATGTCCCACCAAATACAAAGAATATAATCAGCATTAAGATAATCGAACCGCAACCTAAGCTTCTGCCTCCAGTTGAAGACCCGCGACCACCTGGAAGCTGAATAGGTATTCTACCTCCGGATCGCCCTTGTCCCAAACCACCTAACCCACCACTTCCGGTGTTTCGACCACGCAAGTCTTTTACATTACCACTACGTTTGCGCCCTTGCCATTTCATGGAAATACCTCCTGTCAGTTTTCTCCATTATATCATATGTGATATATTCCATAAACAAATGTAATGTAAACGTTCCCCACAATTAAACATAAAATAATCGTCAAAACTAGTGTCACCCGTAAAAATACTGAAGCATCTTTTATTGAACTATTACGAAAAAAGTCAATTAAGCAGTAAAAGCTTCGAATATCATATACACGTTCAACACTTTTATCATTTCCATTAACAGCCTTATATTATCAAGTTTTTAATCAACCATCTTTGTCAACAACACCATCGCTTCAACATATTTTGAGATGAATTCATAGCTGTCAAAGGACAATCTCCATTTTCTTTTTTTACTAAATTCTCTTTGAGGGGACATATCTACTGTGGACTTTCGTATGTTGGAAGATATCAGTTCCTTTATCCGATTTGAAAAATTGCCTCCGACAGTTGGAATCATGTTTGTCCCGAAAAAACTTGTCTACTCAGTTTTTATTCTAGCAAAGAATGTATTACTTTAACAATGGTCAATCCGTAATCAACAAAGAAGCTTTTTTGTTCTTCCGAATAGGTTTTTCTTTCCGATATTGCATCATCTGTGGCATGCCTAAAACAATGCATTTTATTTCTATAGCTTTTTACTTCATCGTTAGAAATATAATCAAAACAAATCGTAGAATAATCAAGTTCAAGAAACTTACCGTTCTTCTTTAATAAACTTTCTATTAAATTTGCTATCTCTGCAAGTTTTTCATCTGTACTCATATTATTGAATGATGCTTGTCGGTTTGATATCTCAATAAACTTTTGATTGATTGAATCATCTATATCAACATAGGTTGATTTCTGTTCAAATGTCAACCTTGCAACAAATGTTCTTCTGACAGCATATCGAACAGTCCCATTATCATCATGTCCCTCTGCAATAATTCTGTTCCTAATTTCTCCATAAGTAAAGTCCCTAGGTGCAACAGGTGGTCGTGCCAATAATCTAGGAAATTCTTTTATCACATATCCTACTTTGTATAAATAATACGACATAAGATAAAACCAACATTTATTTTCACTGCCAGAAAAATCTACATCTGGCTGGCATAATTCCCTAAACTTTGTTATCGCTTCCTCTGCATCATACACCTCAAATTCATAATCTTCTACTTCCGTATACCCACTAAATTTATTGTAAACATTATTAACGTTCTCAATCGAATCGTAAAAACGATAATGATATTCATTCTTTTGTATATTTTGGAAGTAAAAATCTTTTAAATGCATACTGTCACTCCAATTCTTTTGCTCAATTTCGTAGTGCACCTTCAGATAATCATCACTATAAATTCTAATTTATAACGTTACTCGGACTCATTACCGCTCTTTATCTCATCACCATCTGGTAAAGTTCAAAGCTCGATGATACAAGCATTATCCTTAATCAAGGTATTGTATTGCTAAAGCAATTAGGCCAAGCGTATCGCTTAAAAAACTGGAAACGATTCGAAACCACCCTGATTCAAGCGAATCAGCTGAAGATCTCATCAGGATTAAAGCGTGTCTTAAGAACCTTTAGAAAGTATCAGAAACCTATCCACAATTGTTTTGTTTACACAGGTTTGACTAATGGTCCCTTAGAGGGCATCAACAATAAGATTAAAGTACTAAAACGGAATGCCTATGGCTATCGAAACTATAGCCATTTTAGAGACAGAATCTTACTCATGACTCGTCTTTATGAACCCGAATCAAAGAAAAAAGATCAAGCAACGTTATTCGTCGCTTGATCTTAGCATGATCCTTCATCAACCTTATTTGACAAAGAGCCAATTTTTATGCTAGAAAGTTAATTTTAGAATTCACATCATAACGTGTTGATTCAAGTGGTTCTTCGCCTGGTTTACCAATTGAAATTGCCATAATAGGCACGAAACGCTCATTATCAAGGTTTAAAGTTGCAACTAAGTCTTTTGAATTATAGCCTGCCCATGCATTCGCTTCATATCCGTGTGCTCTAGCAACCAATAATAATTGCATTGCTAACATTGAACTGTCTAAGGTAGCATCTTTAATTAAAAAGTCGCGATCAGCTTTCTCATACATTGGTAAAAATGAATTGAAGATGGCGTCTAATTTTTCTTTGGTAATTTTGCCCTCTTCATACACTTTGGTCCAAACTTCGCGATAAACTTTATGTGAGTGAGTATCGCCTAATATAAAGATTGTAACTGGTGCTGTTTCTAATTGGGGATAGTTAAACGGCATCGTGACTGCTTTGACTTTGTTACGAGCTTCTTCATTATCAACGACGACAAAGTGCCATGATTGTAAGTTACATGCGGATGGTGTAATTGTCGCTTCATCTAACATTTCGACGATTTCATCACGACTGATATTTTGACTAGGGTCAAATCGACGGCATGAACGACGATTGAATACGATATCTTTATAGTCATTATTAACATAATCTTTTACTAAAAATTTTTCTCTCATGAAAACACTCTCCTTTTCTTATAAATTAATTTTATCGCAAAGCTGGTGGGTTTACAATGAATTTGTGAAAAGTTTAACAATCTATTAAAATAAATATGAGACCAAGCAAGAAGATTTATACTGTGATTAAAATAAAGATTTTTAATGAACCTTTTTGCTTTTATTGAGCGTTTATATTTAGATACAGCAGAGTGGTATTAAGTAACTCCTCGATAACCCCCCACGGAAGAAGAGTTTCAAGACGGCCTAGGACAAAATAAAAAAGTCAGTAGAACAATCCCACTGACTTTTGAACCCCTTGTTTTTAATGGTTAACGGTTAGACATGATGACTTTAATTTCGTCTTCATTAATACCTACCATCGCTTCGCCTAAATCAGTTGAGATTTCGACTAATTTGGCAGCATTTTTGTAATTGGCTACTGCTTCAACTACGGATTTGGCACGTTTTTCTGGATTACCTGATTTGAAAATACCTGAACCAACGAAAACGCCTTCAGCACCTAATTGCACCATTAAAGCTGCATCAGCAGGTGTTGCCACCCCACCAGCTGAAAAGTTCAACACTGGTAATTTACCAGTATCATGGACTTGCTTTAATAAATCATAAGAGACGCCTAATTCCTTAGCTTGGTTAAAGAGCTCATCATCTTGTAACGAAGCCACATAGCGGATTTGTTCATGGATTTTTCTTAAGTGGGTAACCGCTTGACTGACATCCCCCGTTCCTGCTTCACCTTTAGTACGAATCATTTTAGCCCCTTCTTGAATACGGCGTAAAGCTTCACCTAAATCTCTAGCGCCACAAACGAAAGGAGTTTCAAATTGTTGTTTATCAATATGATAAACATGATCAGCTACTGATAAGACTTCTGACTCATCAATATAGTCAATTTGTAAACTTTCTAAGATTTGAGCTTCGACAAAGTGACCAATTCTTACTTTCGCCATGACTGGTATAGAAACTGCTGCTTGAATTTCTTTTATCATTTGAGGGTCACTCATCCGACTAACACCACCAGCAGCTCGAATGTCTGCAGGAACTCTTTCTAAAGCCATGATCGCTACGGCACCAGCTGCTTCAGCAATTTTAGCTTGCTCCACATTTACCACGTCCATGATTACGCCACCAGCTAATTGTTTATGTACTTCTTCAATTGATCGTTTCATTTTGATTGCTCCTTTATAAATAATGTCTTCACTTTAACAGTCTTTTGGATGTTTCTTAAGATGCAAAAATGGATATTTTTATGGGTCCAGATAGTTTTTTATGTATAATGAATAAAATGAATAATACGAGGGGAGAGAAAACATGTTTACGGTGAACTTTAACGAAGACCAACACCTCTACTTACAAATAGTTGATGAAGTCATCCGGCAAATTGCCCAAGGACATTTAAAAAGTGGTGACCAATTACCCTCACGGCGGGCCTTGGCAGATCATTTAAAAGTCAGTCTTAATACGGTCATTAACGCTTATGACCAACTGACTGATGAAGGCTATATAGTGCCGAGGGAAAGATCTGGCTATTTTGTGGATTTACTTGCAATTGATATGTTGCCCTCTGAGGAAATTGAGACAAAGCCACTAAAACATGAGCATGCTAAAATAAGTGAAGCCAGCCAATATACTTATGATTTTCACTTTGCCAACCGTGATATGACTACTTTAAAACCCAAACAATTATTGCAGTATGCACCCGACGCTCTAGCAAGAAGCATGGTTAATTGTAATTTAAAAGAAGACTTGGGTGCGCTCCCTTTACGATTGGCTATTGCTAATTATTTACGTAAATACCGGGGAGTGATGACTTCAGCTGACAATATCATCATTACAGGTGGTCATAAGGCTAGCTTACAGACGCTATTTGCCTTATTAGGCGATTCAATCTATGCCTTAGAAGATCCTGGCTATTATAAAAATTTAGATGTCTTTACAGACTATCAGCAAAAGACGATTCGAATTCCAATTGATAAATATGGTTTCTCAGTTAAAGATTTGGAGACTACATCAGCTAACATCGTGATTACTACTCCTAACCATCAGTTTCCCACCGGCATTATCATGGGGATGCGTCGACGTCAGCGTTTATTAAAATGGGCCTATCAGGCAGAAAACCGTTATATTATTGAAAATGACTACTATAATGAGTTCCGCCTTAAGGGCCGTCCTGTTCCTGCTTTGACTAGTCTAGACGACCAAGAGCGTGTCATTTTATTAGGGGCCTTTCGTCAAAGTATGGGGTCAATTTTTAAGATGTCTTATTTAGTTTTACCCGATCAATTAATGAATAAATTCCATCAAGCTAAATTAAAAACCAGTGGTATTTCCAGCTTTGAGCAATATTTAATGACTGATTTTCTCAATTCTGCCCATTTCCCTAAATATATTAATAGCCTGCGGACTAATTACCGTCGTAAGGAAAAAGCGGTTCTAGCAGCGCTTCACCAAAGCCAACTCCCCCTAACCATTAAGGAAGCAGGGGCTGGACTTTTCTTTATTATTAACATTGAGGGTGAGATTCCACCGACTGACGTGATTCAAGCTAGGCTAGCTGAAAATAAGATCCGCTTACAACCGGTCAACCACTACGCTAAATTAAAGAACAGCTTCGACCAAAGTTACATTTTAGGTTATGCTGGGCTAGAGCTTGATGAAATTGACCAAGCTATTCAAGCTTTAGTCACTATTTTTAAATAAAGCAAAAGACTCAGTAAGTCAGCGAAAAGCTGACATACTGAGTCTTTTAATTTAGGATAAAAGAAATTCAACTAGGTAAACAACGATTACCGATACCGTCATAACTGCTAAAGTCACATAAGGAATATAAAATAAACATAAGCCTACATGTTCAAAACTATCAATGTAGGCTATGAATTCAAGCTTATATAAAAGCTCTAAAAGTAATGGTAAGTGCACCTATACTCAAGCGCTGACTACTTCCTTCATAAGTTTGATAATTTCCCTATCCAACCTAACAGCCTTACTCTAATTGACCAGTTCCCACAAACATACCCCTGTTTGCATAATAAAAAGGAGTCACTTAATCTTAAAATTAAGTTTACTCCTTTTAATATTAGTGGAAGTTTTTATGTTGAAATGGCAACAGTTTTTTTGACAAATTTTATAATGTGCAGAACTTCTTTCCGTATACTATTCCGATTGTCCTTGACAATGAGCCTCCTCGGATGTGACGATCTTCGGCAGGAGCTAACAGTTAAAGTTAGACTGCCTCGCTAGCGTTCGCACATCCGAGCTCATTATCAAGGATTCGCTGCGCCAATTTCTGGTTACGGTAACCAACCGGTGTCTCGTAGCCAAGTGTACCGTGCAACCGAAGCAGTAACAGAAGAAATAAGGGCGTCCAGTTCTATCAAATCTAGCGTTGAGGTGGCTTCTGTGGTTACCGATACGAAAGAAAGTAAAGAAAATGAAGAAGTATATTCAGAGTCGGTAGTTCCTTCAGATGCTTCTGAAAGTGCCGAACCCCAACCGTCGGTATCTTTTGATGGCTATGCATTAATCGAAGTATATGGAGGGGAATTGTCAGGATATCGGTTTTGGTGACAGGGAATATTGGGCCTACACAAATGAATTTGGGCAATTGGTTCGGGTTGTTGCAGCAGAAATCATTTTGCAAGATGATGCCACTGAACCGGTTAATTCCAACGGACGCTATTACGATGACGAAGCAAACGTTTCGGGTACAGAGAATTCAAATCTTGATCAAGGGCACGTCATCGCCGACTCCTTAGGAGGTGTGTCCAATGCCTATAATATTACTCCACAAGACAGTGTGCTGAACCGTCACGGGGATCAGGCTTATATGGAACGAAACATTGTGCAAGCAGGTGGGGCTACTAATTTTGAGGCTATCATTACCTATCCAGATACAACTACACAGGTTCCAAGTTCTTATAAATACGCATAAACGATTAATGGGTACCAAGTAGTAGATGAATTCCAAAATATTAACCCAGATGAATACAACGCAGCACAAGGGCTAACAAGAGAAGACAGCTCACCTTCTGGCAGTTCCGGAATAGCAACATTCGCTGCACCCACCGAGACTGCTGGAGGAGATGTATCTGCTGTAGATACGAACGGCAATGGCCAAGTCACGATCCAAGAAGCAAAAAATGCAGGGTACGCTATGCCCATTTATAGTGATCATTGGTTGTATCCGTACATGGATGACCGAGATGGGGATAGACAAGTCGGCGAATAGCTGTTAGAAATCTCATAAAATAACTCATGCGTAGTCGGTAAAAATCAGTGCATTGCGAGTCAGTTTCTAAAAATTATAATCCGCTAAGTATAACCTTATTTTTTTTAGCTATACTATCGCCCTTGCAAAGGTTATCTTTTGACTTTTTCTGAGAGGTTTCATAAAGTTAGAGAAAAGTAATTCATGTGAATAACTGCGATGTTTGTTCTATTAAAAACAAGGAGGTTACACCATGGACAAGATTATGATCACCGGCGCAAGCGGTAACATAGGCAAAGTCTTAGTAAACCATCTTAAAAAGAGTTACGAGTTGACTTTGGTGGATAACAATTTCTATGACGTTAGACCGGAGCTTTTGAAGGGCACTATCGTCAAAGAGCTCGACTTGACCGTTAGCGAAAATTGGGAGGGTCTATTAGAAGGAATCGACTATGTTATCCACTTAGCGGGTAATCCTTCCCCCAATGCTGCGTTTGATGATTCATTGATTGAAATGAATTACAAGATGCCTTACTATTTATTCAAAGAAGCCTCAAAGAACGAGAACTTCGTTAAGCGGATTATCTTTGCAAGCTCTATTCATGCTGTAAATGCCTATCCGAAAAATGTGCAAGTGTCTGTCGATGATCCAGTCCGGCCAGGAGATCTGTACGGTGTCTCAAAAGTCTACCAAGAAAGCCTTGCCAGCTATTTCGCCTTTATAGAAGGGCAAGAATCAATTGGCATTCGTATTGGTAATTTCAATGAAAACCTTCATGACCCGATTGTTGATGAATCCGGGCTGTCCGAATACCTTTCCCCGCGAGACCTTTGCCACCTAGTTGAATGCGCTATCAGGGTTACGCTGACTGAACCGTTTTTATTGGTTAATGGGTTGTCGAATAATAGATTCCCGCGTCTAGACATTTCACAGGCAGGGACAGCCATCAGTTACCAGCCACGTGATGATGCCTTTGCACTGCAGGGCTTCTTTACTGACGAAAATAGAAATTAATTCTATCAAATTCTCCAAAAAAGAGCGCTGCTGTATATAAGAATCCATATTTCACTTGTTAAGTTTACTACGTATTGAGGGGGACCTTATGGGAGAAGTTATAGAAGGACTTTATGCAACGTCGGAAGATGCTAGCCTTGTTATTGAGCGGCTTAAGAATCAAGGTTTTTCCTCTTCTGATATAACGGTTATAGCAAACGCAGTTATATATGGTAATTTTAGTGACATAGTAGATGCAGATGTAACTATACACTCTCGTACAAAGAAAGATATTGAAGATTCTATATGGGAAAAAGTTAAAGGGATTTTTGTAAAAATGGATCAAAAGAAAGAAGCATGTGACTTCACAGGTTCCACACAGACGGAAACAAAGCCACTATTCTCTTTTAATAAAGAAATTAATGCGGGAGCTGTAGTAATCTTAGTAAACGAGGAGGCTGACAATACTATAAATAAATGACAACTTAAATAATGAAATGGCAACAGTTTTTTTGAAAAATTTTATAAGGTGCAGAACTTCTTTCCGTATGCTATTCCGATTGTCCTTGACAATGAGCCTCCTCGGATGTGACGATCTTCGGCAGGAGCTAACAGTTAAAGTTAGACTGCCTCGCTAGCGTTCGCACATCCGAGCTCATTATCAAGGATTCGCTGCGCCAATTTCTGGTTACGGTAACCAACCGGTGTCTCGTAGCCAAGTGTACCGTGCAACCGAAGGTGGTTCCACCAATTGACATAGTCTAATAACTTATAACTTGAAGACGGAAACCACTCTGAGTATATTCTACCCCATACATTTTGAAGTGTCTCTGGGAATGGTCCAATCGATTCAAATACTGCCCAGGTACAAGCATCAATTTTTAATACATCAAATTCTGCTATTTCATCACCTGAAATTGCTACCCCGATGTAATGATCCAACTCGCCCTTTTCTTCCATTCTTCCTTCTGAAAAATTAGTGGAAGCACTAATAATACCCATTGGTTCTACATTTGAGATTGCTTTTAATTGTTTAATAACCTCCGGTGTTAAAAATTCGGTCATTTGTGCAATCTCTTGATTGACACCTTCAAAAATAATTGGGACTCTCTTCTTAAATCCTACTAACTTAAACGACTCTTTCTCAACAATACGATAGTTCATTTCGCATCCTCCTTTAATTGATAATTGAAAGGTCATTCGTGGATAAGCTTTTAATTGTGTATTCTCACTCCTTGCCTCAGAAGGGAGAATACCATGCAGGGAATGAAAAGCACGGGAAAATGAATCAGCCGAATTATAGCCATATTTGACGGCTACATCAATTATTCTCAAATTTGTATCTTTCAAATCAAGAGCAGCCAGCGTTAATCTTCTTCTTCGAATATATTCTGATAAACCTATGCCTGATAAAAATGAAAACATCCGCTTAAAATGATACTCTGAACAGTAAGCAATTTTAGATACTTCACTATAGTCAATTTCCTCTGTTAAGTGCTCTTCAATATATGCCAATGCATTATTCATACTTCTTAAAGAATCCATTGAACAACCTCCTTTCATCATCAACATTATCAAAGGGTGCGTTTTTCTATCCGACAATCTGTGCACAATATAGTCGAGTCTGTTTCATAGTAGGATAAATATTTACATTATTGCAGACAGGAAACATATCGACTAAATCACAAAAATAAATTGATTTTTGGTGCTTGCTCATAAGCCTTACCAGATTTGTCTCTTGCAGCATTCTTTAATCCAAATCCGATACCCATTTCAATCTAATTTAGAACAAAGATACATTCTTATTAAAGAATGAAAGAGACATTTAGTTTTGCAGCACCCAGCATAACAAAATGTCTCTCTTAATTTTGAGTCTTAACTACGTTTCCAAGTTTCTGCTCTATCTCAAAACTCACGAATTGTGTAATTATTACTTCAAGCAATTTTTATATATTTATTAACATCAAAACTTCACGACTTTAGCCACTCAGCTCACTCCAATATGCTTAGCTTCTTCGGATTCGTTTATTGGCAGAACTAATTGTTAATTGCGCCGCTGAAAATTTTTGTTAATAAACATACTGCTTCACTGTATTTAAGGTGAAAAATATCGAATTAAATTAATATTTCGACTATATAACATTAGTTAATTTCATCATTCATTAATAGGAATCATTATATCTAAAATATTCTTAGATTTATAGTGTTCTATCATTGGAAGTGACCAATTAATATGACCCCCATATTGACTGAAAAGAAAATCATATGCAGGGCTAATCTTCTCATAAAGTTCGGGCACATCATATTTAAGTCTTAACCTTAAATAATTTCCGCCCTCAAACTCAAATTGGTTTAAACCATATGTATCATCTCGATCACTTTCAAGGACTACGGAACAAACTCTATATACTTTATTTTCATCATAATCTAAACCAAACATTTTTCTGCCGGTTAAGGAAAGGAAATGTGCTTCAAATAATGGCCAGGCTTTTTTTTGGCTCTCAGGGTTATTTGGTACCTCCATATAAAATAAGTTCATTTTATCTATGACGACTCTTTGTAAAGTCCCTATATCAATTTTCATGTTATTATCCATACTAATCTTCTCCTTCAATTTGTAAACATAATGCCTTAAATTCTTCATCAAGTTGAGCAATTTCTTCAAGTGTATGTGCTAAATTAAAATAATCTTCTTTAAGTGTAGATAAGTGTGCTTGTCCAAATAATTCAGCCAATTGTTCTTTAATTTTTGATTTATTTGAATCGTGACTTTTCAAGAACTTACTTATATACAAATTTCTGGCAGAAGCCAATCGAAAACTAAAAAACTGAAGAATTTGTTTTTGTTCTTGATTCAGTCCATTATCTCTTACTGCATGGGCGAATTTTTCTATAACATTGTTTTCACCTTTTTGGTATCGCTTTTTCATTATTAAGGATACTTCATGAAATATTTTTTCAGAGTTGGGAGTTTTAACTTTTTTGAACTTACCCCACATTGAAAACGAACCGCGTTTGTAATCTATCAAATTAGCTTTCCAAGCTTCAATAAATTCTTTGAATACTATTTTCATACATGGATAACCGGCAGGATCATGTAAATAAACGAACTCTTCGTCCACATCATAAATTGATACAAAATGGTCAACACCACTTAGATTAATTGAGTTAGGGTTATACGTTAAATATCCCATATCTATTGGGCCAGCAACAACTGATCCATAAGTTAAAAGGTACTTTAGTTTTTCCTTTATTTCATTCACCTGGATATTATTCAGGCTATTTGTGAAAAACTCCTTGTAAGTAAAACCCAAGATTCTTAAACTATTACTTATTGACACATCTGGCAATCCATTATCAAAGAATACCAGAGGGTGTTTAGAATCGTTGCTAACGATACTCGCACCATTGCCCATGACCATTTACTTTATTTGTTAGGTTTCGAGGCGAAAAAATGTTAAATAAATTTATTAAAGTGTTTTCGCTCGCGAACGCTTCTCGTTCTGATAACCAGTAATTTAAAATTACTTTGTTAATCGTAAATCCTTCTGCCTTAATAGCTCTGATTTTGTTAATTTTTAAGTCTTCAGTTTTATCTTCACTTTCTAATAGCAGTTCTAATTTTTTATTAAAGGCAGCTTTCTCATGATTAAAGACTCGTTGGCCTTTCCCTTTACCGATGTAGAATATCTCATCCTTATCGTTCCTAATATCAACTAAACAATAAATATAGAACTCTTTACCTTTGTTTTTATTTAAATATGATAATACTTTATCTGAAAATTTTTCCATAAAATATTCCTCTTTATCATCTTTTTCAATTCTGAAGCTATCTAGTAATCAACAAATCAATTAAATAGGCTTCAACATCTTCGTTAGCTCATCTAATTTTTTCGGTGGGTTAACAAGAATTTCACGGGCCTTATCCATATCAACTTTCACATTATATGTTAAAATTCCAGATGGTTTGCCTTTAAAAAGATAATATACAATATAACCTCCGGCAACTTCTTCAATAATCGCATCATCACGGTTGCGACTCATTTCACCGACACCTTCAATTGAAATATCTAAGACATTCGTATAAGAGAGTGGTGCACCATGATTATAAACTTCTTCAGCGCCCGTCATGTTTCGTCCCGCTACTTTCCCAGAATACTCCGCTTGCTCTTCATGTTCAAAACGATTACGTCCTATGATTACATCTGGATAATTCAACACATCTCCTGCTGCATAGATATGTTTGTTGGAAGTTTGCAAATACTTGTCAGCAATGACGCCATTACCCACTTCTAACCCAGCTGCTTCTGCTAATTCAACATTTGGCTTTAATCCAATTCCTAAAACAAGAATATCCGCTTCCAATACAGCGCCATTCTCTAATGTAAGACTCACCTGATCGTCTGCTACACTGTAACTATTAGCATAAGTATTGTTTATCAAAGAAACGCCAATATCTACAAAGCACTGTTGAAATTCTTTAGCAAGCATTCTTGGTAGTCGTTTTTCATTTAATACTTCATTAGGAAAAACAAGCGTCACATCCATATCATTCAGCTTTAGACCTGCTGCAAGTTCTGCCCCAACCCAGCCTCCTCCAACGATAATGACCTTGCTCCCAGGTTTGGCTAATTTTCGGAGGTTTCGGTAATCTTTTAAGTTTCTTAAAGCTAGGACACGCTCGCTCTCCAGCCCATCAATCCACTTTGGAGCGCCACCCAGTGAATAAAGCAATTTTTCGTATTGATAGATTTCTCCACTCTCAATCTCAATCGTTTGTTGATCGGCATTAATTTGCTTCACAGTTGTCCCAGTTAGGATATCAATCGATTCATCATCCGAAATATTATAATATATCGTTTCTTTTGGATAGTCTGGCTCTGTCCAAAATTCTTTACTTAATGGAGGACGATAGTAGGGTTTGTCAGTTTCTTGCGTGACTATCAACAATGTCCCTTTACGGTCATACTTACGAATTTCCATTGCGGCATTGGCACCAGCCATCCCGCCACCTAATATTATATATTTATATGAATATTGCATAAATCATGCCTCCCTTTTTCTCTTCCTACATATATTACCAAAATTCTTCTTAAATGTTTTTGTATACGCTATATTTCTTATTCTCTCTCGAATTAGATCTACGATTGTCTCAGTTATTCAAGTACAACCCATTAATAAAATATCAGCTTATTTATTTCCCATTTAGAGAATAAGAAAGCTGTGATCCATAATTGTTAAAAAATATACATAAAAATGAGACACAAAACGATGCTAATTATATTGCATCGTTCTATGCCTCTTTCATATTCCGGTTGTGTTATATGTATCTAAGCTCAACCTTATATACTTTAATGGTATATTCTACTTTCCGTGAAGCTGCTTAAAATTCTATGCAATCAGTGACCAAAGATGTTGAATCGTACCATTCTCTAACAGAATAAAAATACCCAAGCCGATGAAAACGACTGGTACGATGACTTTTTCGTAACGCTCAACTACTTCACCAATCATAGGAACCGAAGCTAATCGTTTGGATAAATAACACAAGGTAAAAATCCCAATGATAAAAACAAGGATCACAACCATGACTTCCTGGAAGGACATTCCAGTAAAGTAAGGAATATAAATCCCCAAATTATCTCCGCCAAGGGCAATGGTCAGAGCAATCACACTCGCAACTTCTGACTGTCTATGCGACATCTTTTCTTCTAAGTCCTTTTCATCTACATCTTCATCGATGAAGATAGCCCGAATCCCCAGAATCAAAGGAAGTAAACCAAGTAATCCGATCACCCAATCTTGTGGAATAAAGTTCAGGAAGTACGCTGCAATGAGACTAAAGCCAACGAGCAACCCCGTTCCAATATATTGGCCAATATAAATTGATCGTTGTTTACCCGTATTCATGGTAGAGAAAAGAATCGTTAAAACAACCAAATAATCGATGGACGTAGAGATAAAAACTAACATTGAAGATATAATTATTTCCATAAGCCTCCCCTTTCAATATGTTTATTAGAATTGGTGGTTTTCACACAAACACATCAACTTGGCCAAAGCCAAGGGAGAATGTTTAATAAATTGCTTCATATAAAACATCCAACTTTCATATTTTTTTCACGTGACTCATATGCTTTCTAAACCAACGTTTCTGAAGTCGCTTTGTTCCCTCATGAATTATACCGTTAAACATACAATGTTTCGGCCACTCAGTTTGCTCATTTTGCTTGCCTTCTTGGAAAATACGTGCATGGGTAGGAGATCTACTTCTGCGAAACTAACGTTTCTTCTCAAGTAGTGTCACTGTCTCAACATGCCAAGTTTGTGGGAACATATCTAATGGTTGAACTTGCTCGAAGTCATAGCCTGCTTCTACGAATTTTGCGATGTCTCGTGCCATAGTTGTTGGATTGCACGAAACATAGACAATCTTTTCTGGGTTAGCTTCAATTGTTGATTCGATGAAAGTATCATCTAAGCCTTTACGTGGTGGGTCTACAACAACGACGTCCGGTTGAACGCCCGCTTTGACCCATTCACCCATTACCGTTTCAGCTTGTCCTGTTTCAAAATGGACGTTATCAATATAGTTTAAAGCTGCATTATTCTTGGCCATTTTAACCGCATCAGACACAGCTTCTACCCCATATACTTGTTTGGCTTTTTTAGCTAATGCCATGGTAATTGTACCAATACCACAGTAGGCGTCTACTACTGTTTCTTCACCTGTTAGATCAGCCGCATCAATCGCTAATTGATATAACTTTTCAGCTTGAGGTGTATTAATTTGGAAGAATGACCGACTTGAAATATCGAAGGTGAAATCAAACATCTTATCCTCGTATTTATCCACACCATATAGCACACGTTGTTTACCTGACATTACGACATTTGTTTGTTTAGTATTCGAACTCAAGACAATAGACACAACTTCTGGTACTTTTTCAACAATTTCATTTACAATTTGGTCTTCATTCGGTAGATCTTTTCCGTTAATTACAATAATGACCATCATCTGGTTTGTATAGTAACCCTTACGGATCACAATATTACGTACTAATCCTGAATGTTTAACTTCGTCGTAGCCTTTCAACTCATGTTTATTAAAGATATCTACAATTTTTGCGATAGCTTCATCAATGCCTGGCAATTGGACTTTAAAATCTTCCACAGGGATAATCTCATGTGTATTTTTCCGGTAAAAGCCTGAATACAATTTCCCTTCATTATCAGTACCGATAGGAATTTGTGCTTTATTACGGTATTTAAATGTATTTTCAGAACTTATAGTAGGCAGTACTTTACGCCCTTTAGCTAGACCAAAACGACTAAAAGCATTCTCTACTTGTTTTTGTTTAAAAGCAAGTTGGGATTCATAAGTCATATGTTGCAGTGGCATTGTACCCACTTGGCTTGATACCTTATCCACAATGTCTACCCGGTCCGGTGAATCCACTGTTCGCTCCATCATTTTTCCATAGCCAAACTTTTTACCCACAGAAATGGCCTTAATTGTCCCCACTTCACCTGGTAAAGCATCCTCTACGAATAGTGGATAACCATCCACTTTAACCACACCTAATCCTTGGAAAGTAAGGTCTTCAATTGTCCCCTCAAAAGATTCGTTCTTTTGAATCGGCGTTGTATATTTTTGTTTCATATTTATCATCATCCTTTTTCATTGTCTCCACCATTTTACCATGTATACCCTTGAAATACTTGAGAAAACAACAAAACGCCAACACCCAAGTGCCAGCGTTACTAATCAAATATTTTTTATAATGTTTTTCTTAACCCATCAAATAAATGAGTGTATCAATCTTATCGCCAAAACAGGTGTCATTATGCTTACCCATTCTGTTACCAAATTCAATTTTCTTGGTTCATAATCTAAGTGAATTTTAGACTTAAAGCCAAAGGATTACTTCAAGTATCCTTTATATATGTTCACATACTTATCGATGAAGTCCAAGTATTGGTCCACTTCAATAGATTCGTCTAAGGTATGAGCGCTATCAATCCTACCTGGTCCATAAATAACAAAGTCAAATTTGTTATCTACATTGGTAAAGTTAGACCCGTCAGTTGCACCACTTAACCCGCGGTTTTCCGCTTGTGGATCTTCTACCTTAATTAAATCTACTAATCCAGAATCATTATCTCCATCTGCATATTGGTTGTTTTGTAACAAGTTCAATTCTAACATACCTTGACCGTTAGCGTTAATATCTTCAATCACGTCATTGAAAATGCCAACCACAACGTCATTGCCTACTTCAGGAATTGTCCGTGCATTTCCTGATAGGACTGTATATTCAGGGACTGAGTTGATTTGGTTGCCCCCTTCAATCATGGTGAAGACATTCAACATTTTACCTAACATGTCGTTTTCAGCTGTCGTAGCCGCTTCATCAATCTTGACATTGGTCTTGTTGATAAAATCGTTAATCAGCTGAATGGTGTTAACCCCTTTTTCCGGTGTAGAGGAATGGGCAGCACGTCCGTGGGCGATGACTTGATATTGGATTGATCCCTTGTGTTTGGTGTTGTAGTAAGGAGTAGATGGTTCGGCGATAATCATGCCGTCAATATCCTCTGTATAACCTAGGTCAGTTAATTGTTTAGACCCAAGCATACCGATTTCTTCTCCAACACAAGCTAGTAAACGAACTGTCCCACTAAAGACTTGGCCTGATTCTTTTAATTCGATCATGGCGATAATTAAAGCCGTTAAACCAGCTTTCATATCAGTTGTCCCACGACCGTACATTACACCATCATGAATTTCAGCACCATATGGTGGGTATGTCCATAAGTCAGGATTTCCAGCATCTACCACATCCATATGGCCTGATACGGCTAAAATCTTCCCATCTTCTTGACCTTTTAATTCTGCTACCAAGTTAACACGACCATCCGCATATTGAATCAATTCCGATTCGATACCATGTGCTTCAAGTAAGTTCTTGTAATATAGGGCGACAATTTCTTCATTACCGTTTGGTGTTTCTAATTGGATGACATCTTGTAGAATTTTAATTTTCTCTTGTTTATCCATAGAAACCTCCCTAATTAAAGACTTTACGCTCGAATGGATCTACTGAGAACCCTGCTTCTAAAACGTCTTTTGCATACTGTTGCGCACCCCATAGTGAATGATCACGGAAGTTACCACATTCAACGCGTTCTGTCCCTTGCACATCTGACCATTTAGCCGCTAAGACATCATTCAATACTTTTGTCATGGCTGTTGCCACTTCCTCAACTGATGGTGTTCCCCAAACAATCATGTAGAAGCCAGTACGACAACCCATTGGTGAGATATCGATAACCCCTTCTAAATAATCGCGCGTATAAGCCGCCAATAAGTGCTCTAAAGTATGAATGGCACTTGTTGGAATGGAATCTTGGTTTGGTTGCACAAAGCGGATATCAAACTTGCTTAATTTGTCCCCCAACGCACCTGTCTCAGCACCTGCAACACGCACATACGGTGCTTTTACTGCATCATGATCTAATGTAAAACTTTCTACTTTTGCCATAATAATAATCTCCCTTATCTATCTCTATATTGGTCTCGGTAAATTCTCCTTATCATTTTATCATTAATTTCCCGGCTTTCAAAGGTATCGAGATTATCCCTTACCGGAAGAGTGCGTAACTCCAGCTTGTTAGTAGCCAGATGAAAACCTATGCTATAATCAACGAAAGATCTAAAGGAGGCCCCACCATGAAAGCAACCCAACGACGAGACTTACTGATTCAAACCTTGAACCAAGCCACAACGCCCCTGAAAGCGACTAGCCTTGCCAAAGAATTTGGTGTAAGCCGCCAAATCATTGTCGGGGATGTCGCTATTTTGCGGGCGAGTCACCATGACATCATTGCCAGTAACCAAGGTTATCTCTTAGCCGATAAGGCAACAAGCGTGGATGAAAGTCGCTACCGAGGCAAAATCGTCTGCCAACATTTAGCTGACCAAGCTATTGAGGAATTAACTATAATCGTCAACCATGGCGGTTACGTTGAAAATGTCGAGGTAGACCACCCTTATTACGGGTTAATTAAAGCCAGACTACAAATTAAGCATGCAAGCGATATTCAAGACTTCCATGCAGCCATGGATAAATCAGCCGGCACAATGCTGTCTTCTTTAACCAACGGCATCCACCTGCACACTATTACAACGTCTGATGAAGCCACATTTGAAGCCATTAAAGCCGACTTAAAAGCTGTTGGCATTTTATTAGACGAAAGTATTTAGTTTACACTTTCAAAGTTTGGATTATCTTCCTCGTCAGTCTTTACACCTGTCTTGACACCTAAAGATATTTTGCGTATGATTAACTCAACAAATTTGGGAGGAAATTATCATGCAAAGGAATCAAGTGTCTAAGCGCACACAAAATTTAACTATCACTGGTTTACTTACCGCTATTGGGATCTTTATCCCATTAATTATGCCCTTTAAAGTCGTCATTGGACCTGCCTCTTTTACCTTAGGTTCTCATGTCCCTGTTGACATGTCCATGTTTAGAAAGCCTTCAACAGCAGCTATTGTCGCAGTCGGCACTACTATCGGTTTTCTAATGGCAGGTTTCCCAATCATTATCGTGGCTCGTGCCCTTACCCACTTAATTTTCGCAACTTTAGGCGCTTATTACCTAAAAAAAGCACCAAATACCCTGGTAAAAATTGGCTCAAGAACAGCCTTTAACTGCGTGATCAACACCATCCACGGTCTTGGCGAAGTGGCGATTGTATATGCTTTGACTACGGCTGGCGTAGTCCCACCATCAGATGGTTTCATGTATACTTTAATTGTTTTAGTCGGTATCGGTACCTTGATCCATGGAATGATTGACTTTGAAATTGCCTATCAAATTACCAAAGCCATCGAAAAAAGAGCACACCTTGGTTTTGCTCAGGTAGCTTTATAAAATTGACACAAAAAAGAGAGCAGCCGCTCTCTTTTTTCTTGCTATTTTCCAAATATCAATAGCTGCCATTATAGTAATTCGCCATGTCGTTTCACATAGATATGTTTCACGATTTGTACTAATATCAAATACAAAACGACTGTTACGGCTAATAACCCCCAGAAATGGCTTGGTAATGCAGCTAAGCCAAGTGCGTGACCTAAACCTGTATAAGGTGCAAATGAACCGATTAAGATACCAATACCTGTAATTGAAAGTACTACTTTTGATGGTCGACTTTGAATAAATGGGATTTTTGGTGTGCGTAAAGTATACAAAACAAGCGTTTGTGTCCATAAGGAAAGCACAAACCAACTAGATTGAAAGATCGCGATAAATAAATCTTGTTGACCTTCGTTTAAGTTTACAAATTGTCCACCAGCAATACTTGGTGCTATAAGGAAAAATGTAACGATAAATGTCGTGACATCAAAAATGGAACTTGTTGGACCAAACCATACCATAAATTTTTGAATGGAAGAAGCTGCCCACTTTTTAGGTAGGTATAAATATTCTTTATCTATATCGTCCCATGGTAATGACATTGACGCAATTTCATAAATTAAACCTAAGAACAGCAATTGAATAGGTAGCATTGGTAAGAATGGTAAGAAGATACTAGCAATCAGTACTGAGAATACATTCCCAAAGTTAGATGAAGTAGTCGCTTTGATATACTTCATGGTATTACCAAATACTTTTCGTCCTGCTAGAATCCCTTTTTCAAGAATCATTAAGTCTTTTTCTAGCAAAATGATATCTGCTGATTCTTTAGCAATATCCACTGCGTTATCCACAGAAATGCCCACATCAGCTGCTCTTAGTGCTGGCGAATCATTAATCCCGTCACCTAGGAAGCCTACCACATGACCATTTTCTCTTAGAATCGTCACTAAAGTTGATTTTTGCGTTGGATTTAATTTTACAAATAAGCTGTGTTTTTCAGCAATTTCTCCTAGCTCTTGATCTGTTTTATCCACTAATTGATCACCTGAAATAATGTGATCTGTAGGAATACCTACTTGCTCAGCTACAGATACCGTCACTAGTTCGTTATCACCTGTCATAATTTTCACATTAACTGCATGATCATTTAAAGCTTTAATAGCTGCCTTAGTCGATGGTTTTGGTGGATCTAGGAAGGCTAAATACCCAATAAGCACCATTTCACTTTCATTTTTTACTGAGAAAGCATCTACAGGACTAGGGTTTGTTTTTTGGGCAACGCCTAGTACACGTAATCCTTGGCTATTTAATTTAGCAACTTGAGCTAATACTTTTTCTCGCACTTGGTCTGTCAACTCAAGTATTTCACTCGCATAGTCCACGTAAGATGATACAGCCAACATTTCTTCGATCGCACCCTTAGTGATCATTTGCGTTTTACCCGCTTGGTCTTCAACCACTACACTCAGTCTTCTACGCTCGAAGTCAAAAGGAATTTCATCTACTTTTGTATAAGCGAGTTTTTCACATGCTAATTCATCTTCACCTGCTTGAATAATCGCTTTATCCATAAGGTTACCTAAACCAGTTTGATAATAGCTATTTAAATAAGCATGGCGTAATACACGTTCACTTTCTTCCCCATCAATATTTAGATGGTGTTGCAGCACAATATTATCTTGTGTTAAGGTACCCGTTTTATCTGTCACTAATACGTCAATAGCACCAAAGTTTTGTATACCTTGAAGGTTCCGTACAATCGTACCCTCTTTTTTCATATCTTTAGCACCCTTAACTAGGTTTGTTGTCACAATCATTGGTAACATTTCAGGCGTTAAACCTACCGCAATGGAAATACCAAATAGTAAAGCTTGTAACCAATCACCTTTTGTTAAACCGTTAATGAGGATCACAATCACTGCCATCAAACCCATAAAGCGAATTAATAATAGTGACGTCTTTTCAATACCTTCATCAAAACTTGTTTTGATAGGTTCATTGGCAAAGGCATCCGCAATACCACCGAATAATGTATTATTCCCGGTTCTTACCACCACACCTTCACCGACACCGCTCACTACTTCACTTCCAGTAAATACTAGGGTAGCATAATCTGTTTCAGTAGTAGGTTCCTCTATTTCATCCAGTGCGCGTTTCTCAACAGGGTGACTTTCACCTGTTAATGAAGTCTGAGATACGAATAAATCTTTACTGTTTAGTAAACGAATATCCGCTGGAATCATATCCCCAGCTTTTAACCGAACTGAGTCACCGATTACGATATCTTCCGTTCTAATTTCTTGGTACTGACCTTCCCTCTTAACTGCCGATGTCACTTCGACCATAGATTCTAATGCTTCTACAGATTGATTTGAACGGATAGTTTGAATCAAAGACATGGTACCACTTAAGATAATTAACACCACAATAATAATTGGTCCTAGAATTTCCCGTTCAGCAGCTTCTACAAATACATAGTCTGTTAAAAATGAAATCAAAGCTAAACTTAATAATACGAGTGTAAATGGCGTGAAATAAGCCTCAAAGATATAGCGCCATAAACTTTTCTCTGTACCATAATCTATTCCATTATCGCCGTATTCAGTTCTAATTTGATTTGCTTCGTTTTCTTTAAAACCGTCTGCTTTTACTTTAAACACTTCTTTTATTTCTAAAATAGGTTTACTAGCTAGTTCAAAGTAACCTAATTTATCTCTGTTATTCATCATTGTATTCAATCCTTTCTTTCACACGATGCTACTTCCTCACATTAGTCTAAACTGTAATCAGCCACCTAATGTTCTGGAAAGGATGCAAAGAAAGTCTTTAACCATTGAATGAATGATAAAAACAACTAAGAAACGATACACCTTTTTACCCTTAATTTGTCAAATTAAGTGCAACACAGTTTTATAAAAGATTTCATAAGGTGTTTTCCAATTCAAACATTTTTTGGGACGTGTATTTAATTTCG
>NZ_JBSEYI010000012.1:0-80785 GCF_053627715.1 Aerococcus sp. 150760013-2 | reverse complement strand
AAATCAATTAACGGAATACAATGACGGTCGCCCTAGAACTTGATTCATCCATGTAATGAATTACACGGTTTTCTCAAGGGGCGACTTTAAATAAAGATCCGCATAGAAGCCACCCTTAGCCATTAAAGCCTCATGGTTACCTTGTTCAATGATATTACCGTGGTCCATAACTAAGATAATATCAGCGTTACGGATAGTTGATAAACGGTGGGCGATCACGAATGATGTTCTACCTTCCATCAATTTGTCCATAGCTTCTTGTAAGCTGTCGCATACTAGCTTTGGAAAAAGAATTTACATTTATAACTTGGCAATATCGGTCCGGTAAGTCAGTGATGCGCCGCGAATCTGGCCCACATGCTTGTAGGCTGCCTGGCGGGCGCTTTGAATGTCGTCTGCTAAGGCAACTGGCGTTAGGACACGACCACCGTTTGTAATCAATTGCCCTGCTTCATCTGTCGTCGTACCGTTGTGGAAAATCAAGGCGTTTTCAGGTAAGGATTCAATCGCAACATGGTTGTCGTAAAAACCAGGATAGCCTTTCGAATATAAGACCACGCCGACTGCTGCTTGCTTTGACCAAATTAAATCTGTGGGTTTTAAAGTGCCAGCTAGGGTTTTTTCAAAAACTGTCAGCAAGTCACTTTCCAGTCTTGGTAAAAGGACTTCCGTCTCAGGATCCCCAAAGCGGACATTAAATTCCAAGACTTTCGCTTGGCCATCTTGAATCATAAAGCCAATAAACAAAATCCCATAAAAAGAAAATTTTTCAGCGATTAACCCACGTTCAATTTGCCCCAAAATAGCTTTGATCTGTGCATCCAAGGCCGGATCTGTGGTTTCAGGCGTTTTTGGTAAAGAATAAACACCTACGCCACCCGTATTGGGCCCTAAATCGCCATCAAATGCCTTCTTATAATCTTGGGCCGTCTCCATGGGTACCAATTGGTTATTGGACACGAAACATAAAAGTGATTGCTCATAGCCATCTAAATAGTCTTCAATAACGACTTGGCTGGCGGAATCTCCGAAACTTTGATCAAGCAACATGTCTTTTAAAGTGGCCTCTGCCTCTTCAAGACTGTGACAAATCACGACGCCCTTACCTTTGCATAAACCGTCCGCCTTAATAACGATTGGCAGGTCAGCTTGGTTGATATAGTCCTTAGCTTGGTCAAAGTCAGCTGTGGTAAAAGAGTTGGCAGTTGGAATTTGATATTTATTCAAAAATTGCTTGGTCAAGTCCTTGCTAGCTTCTAGTTGGGCACTGATTTTGTCAGGACCAAAAACAGCAATACCAGCATCTTTAAAGACATCCACAATGCCGGCACAAAGCGGATCTTCTGGCCCTACAATCACCAGCTCGATGGCCTCAGTTAAGGCAAAATCAAGTAAGCGGTCAAAGTCCATCACCTCGATTGGGACATTGGTATAATCACTTGCCGTACCTGCATTTCCAGGTGCTAGAAAAATATCAACTGGTCGGTTGGACTGGGCCAATTTCCAAGCAATGGCATGTTCTCTACCACCAGCACCAATAATTAGAATTTTCATGATTTCTCCTTAGGAATTAACAGCTCGTCATTAGTGTTTGAAATGACGCATGCCAGTGAACACAACTGAAATATCGTAAGCTTTAGCTGCTTGAATCACTTTCTCATCTTGGACAGAACCACCTGGTTGTACGATGGCTTTAATACCATATTCATGTAAACTATCGATGGTATCTGGGAAGAAGAAGCCGTCTGAAGCGACAACTGCCCCTTCTAATGGGAATTCAGACCGTTGTAAGGCATCTTCAAGCGCCCATACGCGACGCACTTCCCCGTGACCTAAAGCGTAGGTTTGTTTGTCCTTTGCAATGACCATAGCGTTTGACGCACAGTGTTTAGCCACTTTCCAAGCGAAGTCCATATCTTCTAACTCTTTGTCCGTTACTTGACGGTCTGTTTTAAGTTCAAGACCTGTTTCCGCGTAGATCAGTAAGTCTTTATCTTGGATTAACAAGCCACCTACTGTTTCCTTGTAAGTTGTCCCTTTACCCTTGAATTCACCTAATTTAGTCGATTTAACTAAACGTAGATTTTTCTTTTTGGCCAAAATGGCAAAAGCTTCTTCCGTAAAGTCAGGCGCCACGATAATTTCTAGGAAAATTTTCGACAATTCTTCAGCCGTTTCAGCATCAACCGTGCGGTTAAAACCAATAATCCCACCGAAAATAGACACTGGGTCCCCAGCAAATGCTTTTCTGTAGGCTTCTGCCGGTGTATCAGCAACCGCTACCCCACATGGATTAGCATGTTTGACTGCCACACAAACTGGCTCGTCAAACTCTTGGACAAGGTCCATATTGGCCCGCATGTCATTGTAGTTGTTGTAAGAAATTTGTTTCCCATGTAATTGTTCTAGGTCAAAGTCTTCTTCAAGCGGACTTTCATAGTAAACAGCTGCTTGGTGGGGATTTTCCCCGTAACGCAATTCTTCCTTATAACGGAAGGCTTTTGTCAATAATTCTGGGAATTTTTCATCAGCTAGGCCAGTAAAGTACTCAGCGATCATGGCATCATAGAAAGCCGTTAATCTGAAGGCTTTTGCAGCTAAGCTTTCCCGTAATTCAAGGGTGTTATTATCATTTTCCAAAGCGTCTGCAACTAAATCATAATCCGCTGCGTCAGTAACAATTAAGACGTCTTTGTAGTTTTTAGCTGCTGCACGGATCATTGATGGCCCACCTACATCGATTTTTTCAATAATTTCTGCCTTAGATGAGTCCGCATTTTTCACGGTTTCTTCAAATGGATATAAGCTGTTGATGACCATATCGATGGCATGAATCCCTAATTCATCAACTGTTTCTTGATGTTCAGGAATGTCACGGTTGAATAAGATCCCACCATGAATATGTGGGTGTAAAGTCTTCACACGCCCCTGTAAAATCTCAGGTGAATTGGTCACTTCTTCAACAGAAATCACCTTGATTCCAGCCTCTTCTAATAAAGATTTTGTCCCACCTGTAGAGATGATTTCCCAACCTAATTGGTCTAATTTGGTCGCAAATTCAACAATATCAGTCTTATCGTAAACAGAAATTAAAGCTCTTTTCATATTCGTCTCCTTATGTCTCCGTATTATTTTTTCTTCGTCTAATAGCTAAACCTAGCCGTCTAGACCTCGAATGACTTCAGCGATAGCTGTAATCAATATCCTATGTTCTACTGATAAAACGCGTGCCTGCAAGGTTTCTGCAGTGTCTGTCGGCAAAATGGCAACCACCTCTTGAATCAGAATTTTCCCCTCATCAAAATTTTCGTCCACTAAATGAACGGTAGCCCCAGTCACTTTAACCCCGCGATCAATAGCTGCTTGATGGACTTTTAACCCGTAATACCCCTTACCTGAGAATGCCGGAATAAGTGAAGGATGAATATTCAACATCCGGCCTTCAAAAGCTTGGACCAAGTCTTTGGCAATCAATTTCAAGTATCCTGCTAAAACCACAATATCCACGTCATAGCCCTGTAAAGTCGCTAGAATCCGCTCATCATCATTGGTATAAACTTGGTCAATCCCAGCCTTTTTGGCTCGTTCTAAACCATAAGCATCTGCCTTATTGGAAATGACCACTGATACTTTAGCTGGTAAGTCGCCTAACCGACAAGCATCTATAATGGCCTGCAGATTGGTCCCACCGCCAGAAATTAAAACCCCAATTTTGATCATACAAAAGATACTCCGTCGGCTTGCGTCGTCACTTGCCCTAATTTAAAGGCGCCGCTGTCATTAGCCGCTAAAACTTGTAAGGCTCTGTCAACATCCGCTGGGTCTAGGAAAATAACCATACCGACCCCCATGTTAAAGGTCCCAAACATTTCATCCTCTGCCACCTGGCCTAGATCTTGTAAATAGTCAAAAATATCTAGCGTTGGGATTTGGTCACGGTTAACCGCTAAACCAAGGCCTTCAGGTAAAGTACGCGGTACATTTTCAAATAAACCACCGCCTGTAATATGGGCTAGCCCTTTGACAGTCACGGCCTCGATTAAAGCTAGCACATCTTTAGCATAGATTTTTGTGGGTGTCAGTAAAACTTCGCCCACCGTCCTATTAGTATCTCGATATTGATTATTAAAATCAATCTTATTTTTTTCTAATATTGCTCTAACTAAAGAAAATCCATTAGAATGGACGCCAGAAGACGGCAAGGCAATAGCGATATCGCCCGCTTTGATGTCTTTTCCTGAAATGATTTTTTCTTTATCGACAAGACCGACGGCAAATCCAGCCAAATCATAATCATCTTCCCCGTACATACCTGGCATTTCAGCAGTTTCACCACCAATTAAGGCAGCACCAGCTTGTTTACAACCATCGGCTACCCCTTGGACTATGCTGGCCATTTTCCCAGGAACTAGTTTACCTGTTGCAATATAGTCAAGGAAGAATAAGGGCTTGGCACCTTGGCAGATAATGTCATTGACACACATCGCGACAAGGTCCATCCCAACGGTATCATGGATACCAACTTCTTGGGCCACCATTAATTTGGTCCCCACCCCGTCAGTTCCAGAAACTAAGACGGGCGCCTTCATATCAGACGCACCTAGTTCAACCATACCTGAAAAGCCACCTGTTTCAGTCATCACCTGATCTGTATAAGTGGCTTTCATCATGTCTTTAATTAATTGCACCTGCTGGTAGCCGGCTTCTTTGTTGACCCCAGCAGACTTATAATCTAATCCCATTTCGCTCTCCTATTATCTTCTATTTGTCGCTTATTCTTCAGTAAAATAAGGTTCATAAAGTTTACTGCGCCCGATGGCACGGTGGAAGCCATCTAAAGAAATATATTTCAAGCTATCACAGCCAATCAAATCTCTCACTTCTTCAATCGATCGGTTGTAAGCCACAAGTTGGTGCTTGTCTGGAATATCCACGGTCATCGATTCACCCTTCACAACTGGTGGCGCAGCAATTCGCACATGAATCTTACTTGCGCCTGCTTCTTTTAAGGTGTTGACCGTTCGTTTAATAGTTGAACCCCGCACAATAGAATCGTCGATTAAAATGACTTCACGATTGGCCACAATACTTTTAATTGGGGTCAATTTGATTTCAATATTTCGTTCACGAATGGTTTGCGATGACTGGATAAAGGTCCGGCCAATATAGCGGTTACGAACAAATCCTTGCTCATAGGGTAATCCTGACGCCTTAGCATAACCCATAGACGAAATCACACCCGATTCTGGTGCCCCAATCACAATTCCTTTGTGCAATTGGTCTTCTTGCCATAAGGTTTCCCCTAAACGATAACGAGCATCATAGACAGAAATCCCGTCTAGAATGGAATCCGGACGCGCCGTATAAATAAACTCGAAGGCATCCAGGCTTTCAGTTGCTTCCATGTTGGCTGATAGGTAGTAAGAAATGCATTGTGTTTTTGTTTGAATAAACAATTCACCCGGTTGGATTTCACGAATTACGTGCCCAGCAATCGAATCAATAGCTGCCGTTTCTGAACTCGCAATGATGGTATCGTTCATCTTCCCAATGGCTAAAGGTTTAATCCCGTCCAAATGTTTATAGGCGATAAACCGGTCATTGTTCATATAAATCAAGGTAAATTTACCGATTAAAGCTTCAAAATAAGCCTTAATTGTTTCAATATCTTGCCCAAGCACTTCAATACAAGCCTGGTAGGTGAAATCTTCATTTTCAATTTCCCCATCAATCGCCATTAAAGCCCCCTCATGGTAAAAAGGCATAGGCTCACTTTCCCGGTTTTCAAAGGGGTATTGGACAAATCCAATCCCCTTATTCCCCGGCATATGTTCAATCAAACCGTCACCAAAATGTTCACTGATTAACCCTTTTTCACGGATCAATTGACTGTCACCATCTGGCGTAATTGTCCCAATACCGACAGCCGCTTGCCCTCGGTGTTGCAAAGCATAGAGTCCGTAATATAAATGCGGAAATGCTTCAATATTATCGAAAGAGTAAACGCCTAAAATACCACTCATTTAGCCACCTACTACAACGCTTGAATCGCTGCTTCGTTGTTCATGTCGCGAACACCAGCGCTTAATTCTTTTTTATAGTCGTTTAATTTTTCTGTTAAAGCTTGGTCTGCCACCGCTAAAATTTGTACGGCTAAAATAGCCGCGTTTTCGCCGCCATCAAGGGCCACTGTCGCAACTGGGACACCTTTAGGCATTTGAACGATAGATAACAAGGCATCTAAACCTGACAAGGTTGAAGATTTTACCGGTACACCGATTACTGGTTTAACAGTCATGCCAGCAATCACCCCTGGTAAATGTGCCGCTTTACCGGCAATACCGATA
The DNA here is from genome assembly GCF_053627715.1 of Aerococcus sp. 150760013-2. NCBI lineage: Bacteria > Bacillati > Bacillota > Bacilli > Lactobacillales > Aerococcaceae > Aerococcus > Aerococcus sp. 150760013-2. The sequence goes on along the minus strand of NZ_JBSEYI010000012.1, from coordinate 74,438 downwards.
TAAAGGTCAGCGTCATTTTGTCCAACTAAGGCTTGTAGATCATCTAAAGCGCGGTGAGCGGAAATCACAGATACTTGGTAAGGAATTTCAAATTTACTTAGGTTACTAGTTACTTTGCGGGCGATTTCAACATCACTTGAACTACCCATAATAATTCTAACGAACATAATATAATATCCTCCTATTTGGCGTTTAAATACGCAAAAGCTTCAGTTAAGAATGGATTTTCACCTTGACTTGGCACGTTTTGGTAGAGGTCTTGCCCACTTCTTTCAAATGAAGAGATGGTCCCAAAGACTAAACCATTTGGACTAGCTAAGCCGTCGATATTTTCTTCTGCAAAATAAGTATCAAAAGTGGCAATCACTTGACCATTAGCTTTGATTTTTTCTTCTGCTTCCCCTAATACGACGCGACCAAATGCTGTAGCAAGGGGTGCAGTATAGGTTTTGTTAGCTCGACCAGTGGTAAAGGCTGATTTTTCAGAAACCACACGGCCAGTCGTTAAATCAGACACAAACTTGCCGTTTTGGTTTGGTAAAACACGAATCGCTGAATGACCAGTCACTTGGCCAAATTCAATTAAACCAGTTCGGATTAAGGCTGAAAAAGCAGATCCAGACCCGATAATTAAGCGGTCGGCTTGTAAATGAGCGTCAATAGCTTGGCTGACATCCGGTCTGTTAAGGATCAATTCCCAAGCACGACCTTGTTCATCCGTTTGGTTACCAAAGATTGACCCATTAGGTAAAGCCAGTAATTGTGTATCTTTTAAGTTTTCAAGTAACGTTTGAATTGATTGCTCAAATTTGGCATTTGATGAGTCGGCGATGACCATCACTTGACAGTCAAATCCAGCTTCTTCAAGGGCAAATTGTAAGTCATATTCACCATTGGTCCCGTATAAAACTGGAATCAAAGCTTTGACAGGGGTTGCTGGTTTGCCAAGAGAACTATTAGGGCATGCAAAACTATTGCCTGCGACAATCTTAGGTGTTTGGCGGTCAGCATTTTCAATCTGATCAAATACAGAAGCAAAAACTTCATTTGAAGCAGTTTCAATCGCCTTAACAGCGTAGTCTTGACCAGCAATTTGAATGGTATCTGCTTGCGTTTGGCCAACAACTTGGTAAGGAATATCCCCAAGTAAGTCTTTAGGACTGCCGGCTAATTCTAAGAGGAAAGCCCCCATCATCGGTTCAGCCAAGCGGTTGGTGAAGTCCTCTGAAACAGCCACAGAAATACCATTTCCATAAGACATTTCGATTAAATCTTTCAACATTCCGTTAAAACCAACAGTCGAAGCAGCTAATAAAGCGTCCCCTTTAGCCAATTCGTGAATAGCATCATAAATCGCTTTTTCTTGGTCTAAATCGATGGTCCAGTCACGGTTTAATGGGTTTTCTACTAAGACAACTGTTGAACCCACTTGCTTGAAGGCACGAGAAACCACTTGGTCCACACGACCTTGCGCAACGGCGAATGATAATAATGTTGGCGGTACGTCGATATCATCAAAGGTTCCTGACATAGAATCCTTCCCACCGACACTCGCTAAATCAAGTCCAGACATAGCTAGGTTGGCCCCTAATAGAGATAAAACTGGTTTACCCCAGCGTTCTGGATCATTTTGTAAGTTTTCAAAGAATTCTTGGAAGGATAGACGTAAATCTTTGTAGTCAAATCCTAAGGCCACCATGCGGCTGACTGATTCGATGACTGAGTAGAAAGCCCCGTGGAATGGCGATTGTTCTGATAAGTAAGGGTCAAATCCGTAGGCCATACCAGACGTTGTGGTCGTTTTACCGCCAGCAACTGGTAATTTTGAGGCCATACCTAATTCAGGCGTTGCTCGGTATTTACCACCTAATGGGAAGAGTACAGACGCACGGCCAATCGAACCGTCAAACTGTTCCGCCATAGCCTTTTGGCTCGCTCTATTTAAGGTTGACATATAAGCTTTTAATGACGCCTCATCCCAGACTGTCCCTACTTTCACATCATTTTGGAAAAGAGTTTTCGGTTGTAGTAAGGTTGCATTCGCGTGTTTTGCTGCCCCGTTTGAATCTAAGAAAGCTCTTGATAAATCAATAATTTGCTTGCCTGACCAAGTCATTTGCATCCGGTCATTATCAGTCACTTCAGCAATAATAGTCGACTCAACATCCTCCTCTTCGCAGTACTGTAAAAAGGCTTCAATGTCTTTCTCAGCAACCACAACAGCCATACGTTCTTGCGATTCAGAAAGTGCAATTTCACCGCCATGCATACCTGGGTATTTCACCGGTACATCATCCAGTTGAATGTCCAAACCATCTGCAAGCTCACCAACAGCAACAGAAATCCCACCAGCACCAAAGTCGTTACAACGTTTGATTAAACGTGTTGCTTCTCCGCGTCTAAATAAGCGGGTAATTTTTCTTTCAATGGCTGCGGCCCCTTTTTGTACTTCAGCACCTGCATTTTCAAGAGATTGTTCCGTTTGAATTTGCGATGACCCAACGGCTGCACCCAAACCGTCACGACCAGTCCGGCCACCTAATAAGATGATTTTATCTGTTGCAACTGGTACTTCGCGGACGATATTTTCTTTTGGTGCCGCTGAAATTAAAGCCCCTGTTTCCAAACGTTTAGCTTCATAACCAGGATGGTAAATTTCTTCAGCATAACCACCCGTTAAACCGATTTGGTTAGCGTAATCGCTATTACCTTCTAAGGCACGTTTCGTAATAGTTCTTTGCGGTAACTTTTCAGGATGAGTGGCATCAATTGGTAGATTTGGGTCTTTAGCTCCCGAAATTCGCATCCCTTGGTATACCCAACTTCTACCAGATAATGGATCACGAACCCCACCACCAACACAAGTAGACGCACCACCAAATGGTTCGATTTCTGTTGGGTGATTATGGGTTTCGTTTTTAAAGTAAAGGATCCAATCTTCTTCAGTGCCATCAACGTCTACCTTAATTTCTAAAGCACAAGCGTTCACTTCAGGTGAAATCTCAACATTGTCAAGTATGCCATTTTCCCGTAAGTAACGGCTTTGAATTGTACCTAGGTCCATCAGGGTGATAGGACGTTCAGATCGGCCAAGTTGTGCTCTTTTCTCTAAATAATCATTTAAAGCTGCTTTGAATAAGGGCTCGTAGCGACCAGCATCGATGGTCACGATATCGATTTGGGTGTTGAAAGTGGTGTGACGACAGTGGTCTGACCAGTATGTATCAATGACTTTCAACTCAGTTAAATTGGGATTACGGTGTTCAGATTTAAAATATTTTTGGCAAAATAGCAAGTCGTCTAAGTCCATGGAGAATTTTTGAGCTAGGTTTATTAAATCAGCTTCAGTCATTTCGGTGAAACCAACAACTTCCTCAAGCTCTTCTGTAGATGAAGGGTAAATTTCAAATGGGGGTTCATCCATGGCAATGACGGTATTTTCAACCGGATTGATGAAATAATTTTCAAAAATTTGCCCTTGGTCTGATGTGACATTGTCTAAAGTCACGACTTTAGAATGGAAGACTTTTACTTCTTCAAAACCAAGCACATGTTGGATCATTTCCGTCATCATTTGCTCATGTTCATTGTATTGACCAGTCACTTGGCGGTAGCGGAAAGTGTAGTCAGAGCTCGGGATTTCTTCGATAAAAGTTAATTTTTCAGTATCGAATAAGGCTTTTTGGACCGCTTCAAGGGTAGCTTCAGAAGCCCCCTCAAATTGGTAAAGATTGTAGAAAGCAATTTCAGTATCCGCAGCAAAATTTAAAAATTCTAAGGCCTCTTTAGTATATTTTTGACCTTCAACATCGAATTGGGCGTTATTTTTTGTAATGACTTGCATTTTTGGCCTCCAATTATTCAAAGTAATGCACAAGTGCTAAAGGTTCGATGTATTCATCACCTTTATAGACACGCATGTTTCCACCTGCAACTTCATCGATTAAGACAATGACATCAGAATTGTCTAAGCGACCAAATTCTAATTTGATGTCATATAATTCTAGGCCTTTTTCGGCTAAAGCTTCTTTGATAACTAGGGAGATATCTTGTGTTAATTTCTTCAATTGGTCATATTCGCCATCTTTTAAAATATCTAATTGCTCTAAGGCATCTTGAGTAATCAAGGGATCTTGGCGGTCATCATCTTTTAAAGTGAACTCTACGTAGGCATCAAGTGGTGTACCTGATTCAATGTAAGCCCCGTAACGTCTGATAAAGCTACCAACAGCTTTAAAACGACAAATGACTTCTAACCCTTCACCAAATACAGAGGCTTTTTCAATCTGCATGGTGTTTTCTTCAGTATTTGAAGAAATATAATGCGTTGGAATATTCTTTTCTTTAAATAATTCAAAAAAGTATGTTGAAAGCACAACATTAGAGTGGCCTGACCCTTCAATCGTTGCCCCTACTTGGTTTTCACCTGGGTCAAATACCCCATCTTTACCCGTAACATCGTCTTTAAATTGGAAATAATATTGGCCGTTATCATCTTGGCATAAGTTTTTCGTCTTACCTGAATAAATAAGCATTGCTAAAAATCGCTCCTTTTCATAAACACATACGTTTCCATTGAATTATTTCGGAATATTCGTTTTCCGGATAACCATGTGCTTACCTTAACGAACTTTATGGGTAAAGACAAGTTAAAACTGAACGTTTAATAAAAAAAAGTTAATTTAGGTCGGGAAACGACCCTTATGGACGAACATTCGACTTTTTATATGCACTTATTGTTAAGAATTTAATGTTGTCGATAAAAATTGTGCAACTTTTGTATTTCGGCAAATTTTGCTAGCGAAACTGGAAAAATGGGCAAAAAAAGACCGCCATAAGTGCAGCGTGTTGCGCACTGATGACGGCCTATCTGCCCTTGTATGTAATATTGGAGATACATTTTGGGGCGGATTAGCTTTTATATATTCGAATTTTTATTCAGCTTTTGGTTGGGTTTTTAGTACTTCAACCTTTTTGCCATTAATTTTTTCTTCTAATTCAGGGTATACAAGACGTGCAGTCGCTGAACCAAAGACCATTAATTCATACAATAATTGTGGATCTTCAGTGGTTCTTGATAATAAGCGTAGGTAAATTTCCCCGTCACCAGTCAAGATTAAAGTGTAGTAGCCTGCACGTTTCAAGTTGATTTCATTAATCACTGCTAAAGCTTTTGTTTGATTGTTGAAATCTTCAACTTGGACTAGTTTACGATAAGTGATTTGGTATTCCGTTATGGATGAACCTTCTTTAAACTCACGTGCTACTACATTAAAAGGAATCGTTTTATCTTCAGCAATACGGTAAGCACCTGAGAAAACCACTTGGTCTTCATTGAATTTATTCTTCTTAACGGGTACTTTCTTATCGTTAAACATTTTCTCTAAAATTGGTTCAATTGATGGCATAGTATTCCTCCGTTTATCTTCTAAGTTCATTACTATCATCATTGTAACATAAGCCCATTAGAATCCTAGAACAAGGTTAGTCAAAAGTTACATAGATTTATCACTTTCAATTCATTAGGCGATCAAAGACTACAGCGTAATCTCCCCTGAGCTAGACTATAATCGGGTTCGAGCCTCCAAAAAAGGACTGCGTTTCCTTTCTTGGCGTCGGCTCTCGCACCTTAGCTACAAATTCTGCCATAATATCTAGCGCATCATCTGCTTCAGAAATCGGATAAATTGAGAAAATATGGGCCATATGCTGGTGGCTATCGAAATAAATTGGTAATCCCTCAGCTTCAACCTTTTCCTTCAAGGCAAGTGTGTAAGTCAAGGTTAAATATCTCGTCCCACTCACGACTAATATAGGTGGTAAGTCATTAAATGATCCGTACCATGGCGAAACTAAAGGGCTAATTGCCGGAAAAGGTTTTGCGAAAGTTTTTGTTTTAAGCGCGATTAATTTCGGTTGTAAAAAGAGTTCGTACGCCACATGGTCATAGCCACTAGAAAATTTTGCAATGTCCCATCCAATATTGGGGCAGTCAGGATTACTTAATCTGGCAAAGGCAACTCATGGTCCCCCAGTTGCTGCATAAAGGAAGCCGCCAAAGCACCGCCTGTCGAATCACCAAGAATAGCAATATTTTTGGGGGCAATACCCTTCTCTTCGATTAAATATAAGTGGCCTTTTAAAATCATTTTGTAGGCATCAACAACGTTGTGGGTTGGTCCCTTTGGAAAAATAGGCATGACCACTTGCCGACCTGTCAGGTTGGCTACTTTGCGTGCCATATTAAAGTGAAATAAGGATGGTTGTAACCAAAAGCCACCATTCGAAAGATAAAAAATAATTTTTCCTGGATTTACTGAGCTTGGCGTCGCAAGGTCATTTTGCACAATGAAGGTATCTGTAAAGTCATCAAAATAGTCAAATCCCATTGAACGTTTGGTCCAGCTAAGGGCTAATGGTAGCTCATTGCGTTTAATAGGATGGCTTAGTAAATTTTTTCATAATAACGGATGCTCTCCGCTGAAACGCCAGCGATTTCACTGACCTTTTCATATTCATATGCTAAAGACGAGATAAACTCAAGAAAGAAACCCAACTACCTTACCCAGTATCCTAAGAAACATAGTTATAAATCTACGCGGGCCTGCATTTCTGGTGTATAGTGATTACCCATCCCGTAAACATTTCCAAGTGCCTGAATCATGTCCTGTCTATTTGGTCTTACGCCATAGCCCAAGGACATATCCATTGCGCCAAAACCAATCTCAGTGACAACTACTTCACTATCACCTAAATGACGTGTTTTCATGTTTCCACCTCCAGGTAAATCTAGTCTAATCCCTGGAGTGCACGCTAAGAAAAATCTTTTGGTTTATTAAAAAAAGCCCAAATAAAATATTCAGGCCTAGATAATTTTAAAATGTTAGTTTTGGTTCCCAAAACGGTTCTTCTATTAGGTTTGAATCAGCAATAGCCATATCTAGTATTTCCATAACTGTTAAACTTTGGGCTAAATGTTCCTCTGCATACATGGTATCCTCATGATCAATCCAATTTGCAAAAATCTTAAATTCTGCGCCCATTTTATGCTCGCATGTATTCAATTCAAAATGATCCCTATAGCCATCATTTGTCCAAATATCAAATGAAGTGACCCTATTAGTAGCGCTATTGACTCTAATAGTACCTTTAGTACCTTGAATAGTTGCCCCATTTTCCCCTGTAGAATCCTTTGAAGCCATGCATACGGCTTTTGTGTATCCATAGTCCATGATTAAAACGCCAGATGTATCGATAGCATTCTCGATGTTAGGGTAGTAAGTAACTTTCTTTGGTTTCCCAATTAAGCCAACAACGAAATGTATATTGGATGAATTTAAATCCATTAAGGCACCGCCACCATTTTTGATATCAAAGGCCGGTAAGACGTTACCTGCTGTGAAAGAGTCATACTTACTCGAATATTTTGAGAAATTGCATTCAATTAACTTGATATCTCCAAGAAGTGGTAAAAGTTCACGGATTTTACCATAATTTTCGACGAACTGACCTGTTACAGCCTCAGCCAATACTAACTCGTAATCAATGGATAGTCGTTCTAATTCGATTAATTCCTTTTGTGACATCGTAAAAGGTTTCTCACATATAACATGCTTACCATGAAGTAAGGCTTCCTTAGCAAAAGGAAAATGTAAGTTATTAATGACGGCAACATATACTGTATCAATATCTGCTTCTGTCAAAAATTGATTGTAATCACTGTATACTTGATCAATGCCATATTGTTTTTGAAAGGCTATCGCCTTATCAACGCTTTTGGGTGTTGAGTTAATTGCAGTTACTTGTATTTCTGGCAACTCAGCAATTACCGGTAAAAATTGCTCAACCACTTTTCCAGTCCCCGCTATCCCTAATTTCAAATTTACCCCTCCATTAACCTAGAAATACCGCCAAACTAGGTGTTAACATTGTTTTCTGATAGCTAATTATAAGCCTCTAAACCCACAAATTCTAGCCCTTTTTGACACAAATTTTATTTTTTATTCAATTTCATACAAAGTATCCGACAAGTCGCTGTTTTAGAATAAAAAGGCTCTTTCAAGCTCCCCGGTAGCGATTAAGAACAAGGTAGCGCCAATTCGTTTCACTAGCCAGCTATCAAAATGTCCTTTATCATATAAGATAGTTAGGCAAAAGATTTTAAGGAGGATTTCTCATGAAAAAGTATAACAATTTCATTAACGGTGTGTGGACAGCCCCTACCAATAATGAATACAAAGAAGTAGAAAACCCGACAACTGAAGAAACGTTTGCCCAAGTCGCATACTCTGCAAATGAAGATGTTGACCAAGCAGTTGAAGCAGCTAAGACAGCCTTTCCTGCTTGGAATAATCTATCTCTTGAAGAAAGAACCGGTTATGTAGAAAAATTATTAGCTGAAATCAAAGCCCATAAAGAAGAAATTCGTGACATTATTGTTGAAGAATTTGGTGCTGCCAAGACCTTCTCCGAGTCAGGACAAGTTGGTTTAGCCATTGATGAAATGTCAGCTACAGTTGAGGCCATTAAAGACTACAATTTAACGCAACAAATTGGTAATACTAAAGTCATTAAAGAAGGTTATGGTGTAGTTGCTGCAATCACACCTTGGAACTATCCATTAAATCAAATTCAACGAAAAATCACACCTGCTTTATTAGCTGGGAATACCGTAGTTGTTAAACCAGCATCTGATACACCACTTACTGCAGTTAAACTATTTGAATTAGCTGAAAAAGTAGGCTTTCCAAAAGGTGTATTCAACCTAATCCTTGGAAGTGGTAGTGGTGCTGGTAACTATCTAGCAGAACATGAAGATGTCGCCGTTGTTTCCTTTACTGGGTCAACAGAAGTTGGTCAAGGGCTATATGAAAATGCTGCTAAAGGCATCAAGCATATCATTCTTGAACTAGGTGGTAAATCTGCGTTAGTTTATTTACCTGGTGGCGATTTATCCTTTGCAGTTAAAAAATCAATGGGCACTATTTTAAACAACCAAGGGCAAACTTGTACTGCACTTACAAGACTGTTAGTACCTAAAGACGAATTAGCTGATGTAGAAGCTGAAGTAAAATCTTTCTATGAAGAGAACGTCGTTATCGGTGATCCTGCTGATCCAAATACGCTTGTTGGCCCCATGGTATCCGCTAATCAAAAGAAAACAGTACTCGAATATATTGAAAAAGGTAAAGCAGAAGGTGCTAAAGTTTTAGTCGGTGATAAAAAACCAGCCATTGAAACTGGTCATTTTGTAACACCTACTGTCTTTACAAATGTCACTAATGATATGACGATTGCCCAAGAAGAAATTTTTGGTCCTGTACTTGTCATCATCACATACGATACTGAAGAAGAAGCCATTGAAATTGCAAATGACTCAATTTACGGCCTTTCAGGTGCAGTAGTTGGACCTACTGAAGATGCTTATAAAGTGGCTAAGCAATTACGAACTGGTAATATCTTTGTAAACAAATCAGAACGTAATCCGCTTGCGCCATTTGGTGGCTACAAACAATCCGGACTAGGTCGCGAAAACGGTCTATTTGGTGTAGAGGATTATTTAGAGACAAAAGCGATTTTCTTAGAAGATTAGATAATTGGATAATATAATAGGTTCTATAATAAATAGTGTTGGTGAGATTTCATGTGGAATCTCATTGACACTATTTTTTGTGTACACAAAAAGGACATGATATCCTTAATTCATGTAAACCACGACGAATACAGAAAGAAGGAAAAATCATGTCCCATACGTCTATTATAAAACAACTTTGCGGTATTTTCGACAATAATATTGGTATAAAAATACCAAAATCTATGCATCTTTTGCCACTTGAAAAGTATCATGAAATCAATCATTTCGTTTTACATGGGGTTCTTACATACAAGCCTAAGGCTTGTATGCACTGTGGTGTAAAGAATACTGGTAACCAAGATATCATCAAGCATGGCTTTAAACCAGCTATCATTCGATTACCGAACACAGCTACTAATCCTGTTTTACTTAAATTACAGAAGCAACGCTTTTATTGTAAACACTGTGCACAAACTTTTATTGCTGAAACACCATTAGTTGAAAAATTTTGCTGTATTTCTAAAGCCATTAAAAGCCAAATTAGCTCCGAATTGGTTGATACGCAATCTATGCGGTTAATCGCTAAACGTTACCATATCTCCTCTCCAACAGTGGCCAGAACTTTAATGAAAGCAAGTAAGGGACTATCACCTAAGGGAAATTATCTCCCGAATCACCTCGGTGTAGATGAGTTTAAATCGACCAGTCGTGTAGCGAATGCGATGAGTGCTGTCCTTGTGGACACGCATAATAGAAGGCTAATTGATATTATCGTTGATAGAAAACATTCGTCGCTCATCGATTACTTTTCTTCCTTTACCTGGGCTGCTCGGAGCAGTGTGAAGACAGTTTCGATTGACTTATATACACCTTATCTAGAGGTCATTCGCACATGTTTCCCTAATGCGAAGATTGTCATTGATCGATTCCATATAGTAAAGCTGCTGAATGAAACAATCAATTCTAATCGTATTAAAGTGATGAATGCTATCAAAACGAGCCGTCCATCGGACTACAAAAAACTCAAAAAACAATGGAAATTATTGTTAAAGAATGCTGAAGATTTAAATTTTACGGATACACATTATGTTCGCCAATTTGGTGAAGCAATATCAGAACAACGTATTGTTGATTATCTTTTGAGCATCTCACACGAACTTTTGGTTACTTATACCCTGATGAATGAACTAAAATATGCCATTTCAACTCATGATATCAATATTTTCAATGAAATCCTACAAGGGACTAAGCACCGCACTTTGCCAAGTCGTACGAGAAGAACGATCAGAACATTAGTCAAATTCTTGCCTTATATACATAACGCCTTGAAATATACTGTATCAAATGGTCCTACCGAAGGTATTAATAATAAAATTAAATTAATTAAACGAACAGGTTTTGGATATTCGAACTTCCATCATTTACGTGCAAGAATTCTAGTGCAATTCAAATTAAATTACAAACCATCCGATCCTGAACCATATACATTTGACGGGATGGCAAGCTAACCCAGGGATAGTGGTATATTTTTGAATAAAGAGGACTGAAAGTGTACGACCTTAGCCGTGAACAAGCATGAAATCGAGACTAAGGCTCGATTTCAAAGAAAAGAGACCTTGGCTCTCTCTGGTGCCACGGATTTTAAGGAACGTACACTGTAAGGTCGAAACACCATTTGTTAGAAAATGTTATCTCTTTGGTCGCTTTCCTTGCCTAATGGCAAGAAAAAAGCCATACACATCACAGCGTGCATGGCATTTAACTTTATTGATTTTTTAATTGTTATTAAAAACTAAAAAACGTATTCGCTTGGTTTGAAATTATTTACCAACACTATTTGTAAAAGAACCATTAATTCTAAATACATCAAAAGCTATGGAATTTGTTTATTTCCATAGCTTTTGGTTTTTGAATTGTAAGATTACCCTCGCTGATGCGGGGAAAACTACTACCGAATTTAATTCTTCTACCCTATATCTGGATCACCCCCGCTAGTGCGGGGAAAACACTAAAAAGATCCCTTGAAATCAGCCTTTACATTTGCCCAACTTTTAAAATCCATTCACTTTAGTTGTTATACTTAATATCATAATATGCTTTAGCAAAAAATGACAGTCTAATATAATAAAAAATATGGGTGGGTTCTTTTGAATTCTGCTTTATCGAAAGTATAAGGAAAATAGCACCTCAATTTATAGCCCCTCTTGAAAAAATTTCTTACTGAGCGATATACACAAAAAGATACCATTTTAAACGAAAATAATAAAAATTTCCTACTTTGTATCATAATCAATAATTGGAAGAAACTAATTACACAGCTATTAACAAGAGATAAATCTATCTAGATCGTTGTTATCAGTAAAAAATCACGGAATCATGCTAAATTTATAGGTGAATTTCTGAGTTTCGAACGCTCAGAAAAGGTCATATCAAGTCATTTATCAAGTGAAATTAGTGATTTCATTCTTACTTACTAATACATACGATATCGTAATTACTGATTTCCCTACGGACCTCGATCAACCTAGACTGATTTATATTGAGAATTTACCTTACAACCATGACTTTAAAAAAATTCATATAATCGTAGACATATGAAAGAAAAAGATAAATTTCAGCAATACATGACGCTATTTTAGATCAGAATCGTGATTATTATAAATTTTTATAAATTGAACGTTTTTTTAATTTAATGATTACACTATAGATCTCGGAGTTACTTTCATTTTAAAGTTAAGTACCCAAATCAGATGTCGTAAGTCAAAAATTGCTTCGTTCCTCCCATGATATGGAAAATAATCAATAGTCTTTTTTATAAAAATTATATATCTAGATTCACTAAAACTATTTGCACGGAAGTTATTTTAGTGAAATCTTCTAAAGTTCATCCACAACTTCAACATCAATTTTTAGTAGTGATAAACGGTAACCCATGGTTTGAATACTTCTTGCAATATTATCTAAAGAAACTTTTGAGAAAAAAGGGATTGCTTCGTAAATTGTTCTACTTGCTTTATCAACTATTGCAATCACGATTTCAAAATCTGAATTTTGATTATTAGGACCTATGATATCTGGACTTCCTATAGGTAATAAGTTCTGAATGTGCGATCTGAAAGAACTATCAGAAGCAAAAGTTTGAGCTGAAACATAAGCTTGATTAAATAGATGGCTCAAATTGGATGATTCTGTTCCAACCTTCACATGAATAAATCTCTTGGGTTCTAAACCAAAAAGGTCACATGGTTCAATTGAGCTATTATTTACATTCGTATAGAAATTTTTCTGGTCTATTAAAATATAACTTGCATTACTGACTCTTGAATTATAATCTTCTTCTCGCTCTTTAATCATGTTATTTTTCTTTTCTTTGAGATATCTAAATTTCGGAAGACTAAATTGAGCGTGTGGTATGGCTTTAATATTTTTGATTATTCTACCGTAATAATCGCTATTAATCACATAACAATCCCCAGAATATAAGACATATTTTTCACTATTAAGTACTGTTTCAAATATAATTCCATGATAAACACTACTAACAATTTCTTTCTCCCCGTTTAAATATCTAACAAAAATCTTATTGTTATGTAACTTTTTAACAGGATCTGTCTTTCCTTTACTTATATATTCTTTTACATTATTAAAATAATAATCATACTTTATTGGATCAGAAATAATATCGTCTGTTTTCGCACCAGTACCTGTTAAATAATACCCCTCAATCGAATCGATTTCTACTTCAATATTTGGCTGAATAATTACCTTATCTGATTCACTTTGAATGGCTTCAATCAATTTTTTATCTAATTTATCTTTGATTTCATTGTCTTTTTCAATTTGTATATTATCAATCCAACCAAAGCCGTTTTTTTGATAATCATTACTAGAATAAATTGTATAATATTCTTCAAGATATGACTTAATGTTATTAAAGTCAATTTTTCCTTTAATTAATAAAGAATCAGATCCATTTACAGATGTTCCTATATTATCCTTTAAGGGTGTACCAGCAATCGATTTGAAAATATTTGTGTTTAAATCAATATTCATCTGATTTATATTTAGTGGAGAAATCGGCTGAGCAGTATTGTTCACCATCGATGCATCGCTTACATCCAACATCGATAGCTTGGATAATTTATCATCATCTAAAACATTAACTGCCACTTTTAACCCGAAATTTCTGACAACGCTATTCATATTTAACATTCCACGCCCATACCCAAACGTTATACTAAAAAAACGATTGTTACATTTTATTATAACCACAGCCCTGTTAGAAATATTGGGATCTAGTACTATTTCTTTATCAGACATTTTATTTAAATCTTCTGTCCATCCCGGTTGCATTCCTGAAGTTGTTCTGCCAATAAATATTTTACCTTCTAAACCTAACTCGTTATTTAAATCTTCGGAGTACTCATAAACATTACCTTCATCCTCTTTCAAACAACTATAGATACTTCTAACTTTTTCCTTATGTAGAAAAATAGAGATGCTCCGTGATTTTTCTTTACTTTTAGCCATATCTTCACTCCCAATATTTATAGTATAATGTTTCAATTCAACCCCTGCGCTCTTTCTATAATCAATCGTATATTATTTTTATATAAATTGGAAATTGTTAGCATACTTTATAAAAATATAAAATGGCTAGTGTACAATATCTGGAGTAGACTAATTAGAGATTTCTCCAATAGCTTGAAAAGTAAAATATTCAAAATTACCTAGTTATACTTCTACTGATTTACCATAAAAAAGAGCATACGCTCATCTGCTCCTAAAATAAGACATTTTAAAATTTACTTCCTCTTTGTCTCTATTACCCTCGCAATCTCTAAAGTAACTTTTAGTCAGAGAGCAACGGTCTTCTAAACCGTAGGCCGCTTTGATATAAATAAATCATTTTGCATTAAAATCATAATTTTTTATATCAACAATAACTATTACAACTAGGTAAACGGCCAATATAATTATAGAAAATTTATTGACTTGGTCGTTGTATGGAACGACGAATGGACTCGCTAGATAGAAAGCAAGTAGTATCCAAAATGTTATACGATACACTTTTCCTTTTAGTAGGTAACTTACGTTATCCCTGAAAACGAATACTCTAGCTAAACAACATGCCATCAGTAATCTTGATGGCATTTGTTCCAAAGCAATATTCTCTGACATAAAAAATAATGCACGATGTGCAATATTAAAGCTAAACCGATTGCAACATTTAAATATTTCTTCACAGTCATATTTACTCCCCTTCACAATTCCTATACATTACCTTGTTAACCCCCCTAGTTCTTTACCCACTTATTCATAATCCAAATAAGTAAACGATGCACAACAGCTATCCCGAAAACTACAAAAATCGATACTCCAGACTGCCAATTCAGCGGATGGTTATAAGAGACAAAGATTGGCGTAGCCACAAAAAATGCGAAAGCGGACCACAAAATAATTTTCAAGAATTTCCCTTTAAATAGCGTTTCATCCGGATTTGTAGGGTTGAGAAATATAGCTGCAAATACCATTCTTTGCATCACCATTCGTAATTCCAGATTCTCTGGATAAGAATATAAGGCAGCTAGATAAAATATTATAGCTACTACACCAGCAATATTAATGTATTTTCTAATTTCCATGTCTAATGCCACCTTCTCAAACAACACTTCCCATAATTGTCAAAAAGATTACGTTCTTTTTATCAGATACTTCCTTAGGTAATAAATGATCAACATAGTGAGAATCACTGTAAATAGTGCGATAGCAGAAATTTTGTTTAGTTGCTGATTATAAGGGGAAAATATAGCAGTGGCTATAAAGAATACAAGCAGAATGCATATCAAAATTCTTGAAATTGTATGATTATAAATAGCATCTTTTTCTCTATCGATAAAGAAACCATTTATTAAAATAGTAACGGTAAACAGTCTATGCATGGCATCTTCTAATGCTCTATTATCTGGAAAAATAAATACAACACCAATATAGATTAGAAGCGCTACCCATATACTATTTTTAACAAATTTTTCAACAATCATTTATATCACTCCCAGTGAACAACTTATCCTTAAAACTATTTATCTCAACTCGCTTCACTTTTGAAAAACAAGGCGTAGGTTATTGTACAAAAAATGATAAACAGCATTAAGTAGATTGCTACCTGATTGTTTTCACTCCAAAAAGTTTGACTAAAGAGTACTATAGATAAACCTAGCAAAATCCCTCTTATCCAACCTCGTCTCGTATTTAATAATTTACTAATTTGATCAATAGTGTAGTAGAAAGAACAAACCAATATAAATAGATACACTCTAACAATTAGAGACCATGGCAAAACAATTGATAGTACCACATAACCCAATATGCCTAATAAATTGAGCGACCATAGTAATTGTTTATTCATTTTTACTCCTCCCCAAACAAACATTTCTATTTTTTATTTAATCGTTAGAACTACTTCTTACTTCTAGTCTATCATAAAATTATACCTTTTAAAGTATAATTCAATTTTTCACATCAAAAAAGACGCCCAATCGATACCATTAATCAGACGCCTTAATCAAGGTTTTTATCATAGCTATTTCAAATACAAAACCAAGTCATACCATGTTTCACCGGCATGGGTTGAATCCGAAATACCTTCATTCACATAGCCATTCCGCTCGTAAAAAGGAATTAACCCCTATAAACAAGTCAAGCTAATGCCAACTCGGCCGCTCTTTTTCGCACGATCTGCCAGTTCATCCAAAAACTTACTGGCAATGCCTTGACCGTGAAATGCGGGATCCACCACCAGACTCAACACACCCACATAGCCACCGACTGCCGGATTGGCTAACGTTTTCTCAAACAAGTCATCATGTAAATACCGGTCCTTAATCACCGAGCCCACAACATAACCCAATATCGTCCCTTCCTGGTCTGTCGCCAGTATAAAAGTATCTGGAATGACCGCTATCCGCTCAGCCATAGCTTCTCGACTCGCTGCTTCCTCAGGGGTAAAGCCGCTCTCTTCAATGACCATAATACGGTCTAAATCATTTAATGCTGCTTGCCTAAAATTTCTCTGCATATTTGCCCTCCTATAGGCTCATTCTACGCTTTCACCATCAACCCTAATAACGATTCGTATATAGGCTCAGATTGGCATATTTCTGCCACAAAATAAGCAATAAAAGTAACAATGGCAATAGGGAGTAAATACTGGATAGAGCCCCCTGTCATTTCTAATATTAGAAAAATACCCGTTAATGGTGCGCGGACAATCGCTGCAAAATGCGCTGCCATCGCAATGACAGTAAAGACCGTAATCGTGTATGCATCCACTAGACCAAAAGCATACAATCCACTCGCGTAAATATTCCCTACTAAAGCCCCAAGAGATAATAATGGGAAAAAGATCCCCCCTGGAATTCCTGACCCGAAAGCCACACCAAGTAACACCATTTTTGATATGAATAAATAAACCAATGTCATCACGCTAGGATTATCCAAAAATGGTAATAAAATCAATTGTTCACCTGAGCCAATTAACCGCGCATCAAACAGCAATACCACGGCTGTGATAAGGAAAGGAAAAACCATTTTCCAAAAAGTAGGTGCAGTCCATTTACTATATATAGCTTTAGACCATAAGATAACTTTATTAAAAAGTACACCTGATAAACCTAACAAGATCCCTAAAATAAGTAGATACGGGTAAGTAGTCATTTCTACATGTAAAGCTTGAGGAATAGTGATAGCAGCATCATCTCCAATCAGTGCTATCGATACTAAAGATGCTGTAATTATCGTTAAAGTGGCAGACAAAAATCCACGACGGGTAACCTTCTTCAATAATTCCTCTAAGCAGAAAATAATACCGGATACTGGCGCATTAAAAGCAGTGGCTAAACCGGCACCTGCTGCGCCAACAATCAAGTATTTCGTAGACGCTTTAGAAGATTTGCTTACTTCTGCTACCCCTTGACCGATTGCTGCCCCAATTTGTACTGAAGGACCCTCCCGTCCTAGTGTGAGTCCTGACCCAATCGCTAGTAAACCGCCAGTTATTTTATAAAACAAAACAGACGGCCAAGAAAAATTTAATTTACCACCAAGTTTCCCTGCAATTTGTGGAATACCTGATCCACCAATCATAGGCTCTCTTTGTACCGTCCAAGCCACTAAACAACCAAGCACCCCAAATGCCAGTATAAATAAGAAACTATGGCCGATTGAAACTTGTCCCCAATTTAAGAGACGCTCTACTAACCCCATCAGAAACGGAATTGCAATTCTAAATAGGGAGACAACTATCCCAACTAAAACACCAGAAATAATACTCAATAAACCCAAACGATAATTCAATCGTCCTTCATGCATCAATATCATACCCCTCTTTGACAAGTTTGACTCTTTAAATATATCTAAATAAAAAAATCCCAACCAAGAAAAAGCTCGATTGGGATTCTCTGTATAGCTACTGTGGTAGCATTATTTTTGTTTACGGCGACGTTCTGGAATACGTGCAGCCTTACCATGTAAGTCACGTAAGTAGAACAATTTAGCACGACGAACTTTACCTTCACGTAATACTTCAATTTTAGCTACGCGTGGCGTATGTACTGGGAAAGTACGTTCAACACCAACACCGTTAGAAATTTTACGAACTGTATAAGTTTCGCTGATACCAGCACCACGACGTTGGATAACAACACCGTCAAATAACTGGATACGTTCACGTTCACCCTCAACAACTTTCGCGTGTACACGAACAGTGTCACCAGGACGGAAGTCAGGTACATCGTTACGTAGTTGTTCTGAAGTGATTTGATCAATTAAATTACTCATTTAGATTCTCTCCTTCCAACAACACTCATATGGCAGTTTTGCCACAGCGGAATATCATAAAGTATGTGTTGAAACAACACCTTTAATAGTATATCAAATTTATCACTTATTGTAAATAGAAAGTTGAAAGTTTCTTGTTATAAATAGTGGGAGTCCTATATAAGGGTTTGCGATCACTCGTCTGCTTTATTCTAAAGTAACATCTTCAGACTAAGTATCCTTAATAGGAATCGTTTCAATAAATCATCCCAATCACACAAACAAATATTTGTCAGTTACTCGTGTTCACGATACAATGATAGGTGAATAGGAAACGGTTACAAATCAGTGCTAAAGGAGACAAAGTGATGACAAACGATAAAACACAAATAAATAATATCTATAAAGATTTATATTTAGAAGTATCCGATTTACGTAAAAACGTCTATAAGGATGGCCAACAAATTTATGCATCCTGGGATCCTTCCACCCTCCGTGAAGATTTTAAAGAAGCAGCCTTAAATTTTGCCTATTATGTTGCCCTTCGTCGCCGAGATATCCGCAGCCTACAATTAAAACTGGGAAATCTTGGTCTTTCTTCACTCGGTCGTCTCGAAGGCCATGTATTAGCTACCCTTGATTTAGTCGCTTATCATCTCGCCAAAAGTGCGGACATGCCTGCAGTTGACATTCCTGAACATATGACGAAAACCAGTCAAGGGCACGGGTCTACACTTGACCAACTCACCAAAGATTTCTTTGGCCAAGGAGCTAACAACCGCTATTCACGCATCATGGTCACCATGCCCAATGAAGCCGCCACTGACCAAGACCTAGTTGATCAAATGGTAAAGGCTGGTTTAGACGTAGCCCGTATTAACTGTGCCCATGATGATGTATCTACTTGGCGGAAAATGGTTGAAAATATTCATCAAGCTGGCAAGAAATACGAGCGCGATATTAAAATTTTTACCGACATTGCTGGTCCTAAAGTACGAATTCAAGCCATCTATACTACCCTACAAAACCCCAAGCTTTATGAGGGAGATAGTTTTTTCCTCACAAGCGATACGGTATTAAAAGATTTTTATGATTGTGAAATTGTCTTATCCTGTCCAATCCCAGAAATTATTCAAGATTTAAAGGTTGATGAGGCGGTGTCACTTGATGATGGTAAAATTATAGGTAAAGTCCAAAAAACTTATCCTGAAGGGGTAAAAATTCGCATCACCCAAATGGCATCAAACGGTAAGAAAGTGAAAGCCACGAAAGGCATCAACTTCCCTGATCGTGAGTTAAATATCCCTGTATTAACCGATAAAGATATCGATGATTTGGCTTTTTCTAAAGAAGCTGCTGATGTTATCGGCTTCTCCTTTGTCCACGACTTAGACGACGTTCGTCATATCAATCAGGTAATGGCAGAAAAAGTAACCGAGGACCAAGATAAATTGGCAACTATCAAACTAGAAACCGTTTCTGGTTTTGAGAACCTCATCAATATCATTATCGAAGCAAACCGCTACCGACCAACAGGCATTATGATCGCTAGAGGAGACTTAGCTGTAGAAGTCGGCTATCTACGACTATCTGTTGTCCAAGAAGAAATTCTTTGGTTCTGCGAGGCTGCACAAATCCCTGTAATTTGGGCCACCCAGGTCCTTGAATCCTTGGTAAAATCAGGTGTACCTTCCAGGGCTGAAATTTCAGATGTGTCTATGGGGTCACGAGCTGAATGTGTCATGTTAAATAAAGGTGAACATATCCTCGAAGGGATCAACCTCTTACGGTCAATTTTAGAAGACATTGATGAACACCAATTCAAAAAGACTGCCTTAATGAAACAATTGAACGTAGCCAATACCATTTTCGAATAAAAATAAACACCTACCTCTAATAACCTAAAGGTAGGTGTTTTATAATGTCTAACTACAGCATTTTGATTGTTATTGTCGCTTACCATCCTTGGTATAAGCAATTACTTTTGTTCCTTTGTTATCAGCAATTTCCTTAGCCCGATTCATAGCATCCTCTTTTAAATCAAAAGTATCCGCAGCGCGTTTTGCCTTCACGGTAATCACCTGCCATTGTGCATGCTCATGATCAAACTTCACTTGAACGTCCTCATCCATCAAATCAGGATTGGCCGATTCAGTATCATGCTTATCGCTCTTTTTGGGATTGGTTGCCTGTTTAACTTCCGAAATCTCTTTATCAGAAGCATTCTGATACCATTCTTTACCTTGTTGGATTGCAATTGGTATTAAATCTTCCTCTTTGTAACCTGAAGCTTCCATAGCATTCATGATCTCAATGATCTTCTTTCGTTCAACCTCATCAAAGTTTTTTAAGTTGTTAGGATAATCTTGCATATTCCATGGCATAACATCATCTCCATTCTTAACTCATATTGTATCAAGAATAGTGAACAAATAAAAAAGAAACCCATGTTGAAGTTAGTTTGAAACTGAGGACCACACAATGGACCACTCTTAACAGTCCTACTCAGTTTCTGCTTTAATTTCTTCTAACCATTTAGCCTGTTGGTCGGTTAATGGGTAATTTTCTAACATATCTGGCCGACGTTCATAGGTCCGGCGTAATGATTCTTTCCCCTTCCAGTCAGCAATCTTAGCATGGTTACCAGACATCAACACATCCGGCACAGTCATTCCTTTGTATTCAGCTGGGCGAGTATATTGTGGATACTCTAACAAACCAGTCGAGAAGGAGTCACCCGTAATCGATTCCTCGTTACCCACCGCATCTTCAAGCAAGCGGACAGTAGCGTCAATCACAATCATAGCCCCTAATTCGCCACCAGTAAGTACATAGTCTCCAACCGAAATTTCATCGGTCACATATGACCGAATCCGCTCGTCGTAGCCTTCGTAGTGGCCACAAATAAAAATTAAATGGTCATCTTCAGCAAATGATTCCGCATGTTTCTGCGTAAAAGTTTCGCCAGCTGGATCCATCAAAATCACCCGTTTTTTAGTATCAGGATGTTTACCCTCAATTTCTTCTAAGGCATCATTAATCGGATCCACCCGTAGCAACATCCCAGCACCACCGCCATAAGGATAATCGTCCACATGCCCGTGTTTGTTTACTGCAAACTTACGAAAGTCCGTCACATCAATATTGGCCACCCCTTTTTCCTGGGCCTTCCCAATAATTGACGTGTTCATTGGACCTTCAAACATCTCTGGAAAAAGGCTTAATACATCAATCTGCATTAGGCGTCACCCTTTTCCGCGTCCACATCATCAATCAGACCATCCATCGGGTCAATCACAACTCGGTTATCATCCAAATCAATCTCTAACACAATATCTTCAATATAAGGAATCAAAATATCTTTCCCTTTATTTGGACGCTGAATAGCCCACACATCATTAGACGGTAGTGACGTAATCTCACGCACCTTGCCTAGATAAATCTCATCAGTCGTATAGACTTCTAGGCCAATAATGTCATCATAATAAAATTCATTCTCATCCAATTCGTCCGCCTCGCGCTCAGTGCCCGCAACCTTCAAATCAAATCCTTTGAATTTTTCTACATCATTAATATTATCCTTACCTTTAAAATGTAGGAGATTGAAATTCTTATGTAGGCGGTGACCATCCACCTCAACCATTTCAACCAATTTATCGTCGTTAAAAATTGCCAAAGTCGCGCCAATTTTAAAGCGTTCTTCCGGGAAATCAGTTGTCGCCATCACACGCACTTCACCGCGTAAGGCCTGCGTATTCACGATTTTCCCGACCAAATAATACTGCTCTTCAGCCATGCCCTCAATCTTCACCATATCTATTGCCTTCCCTTCTTTACGTGCCTATCCTCTAGTATCAAACCTCTTGTGATAAAAAGGACACGCCTCACATTTTAGCAACCACGATAGCCATATAAACAAACCATCATGGTCAAACGTCAGTCTTATTTTACATGAATACACCGTAAAAACCAAGACAGTGCAGTTAATGGCTACAATAAAAGCATACAAAAAAGACGCAGACATTTCTG
The DNA here is from genome assembly GCF_053627715.1 of Aerococcus sp. 150760013-2. Classification (NCBI taxonomy): domain Bacteria; kingdom Bacillati; phylum Bacillota; class Bacilli; order Lactobacillales; family Aerococcaceae; genus Aerococcus; species Aerococcus sp. 150760013-2. The sequence continues at coordinate 52,018 of NZ_JBSEYI010000012.1, read as the reverse complement.
TCTACGCCCTTAAAAAGCGGATTACTTTGTTACAAACTTTGTCTAAACCCAATTAAAAGGTGAGCTCCACTATCACACATTGTGAAGTTGAGCTCACCTATCGCACCCTGTTTAGTCGGGTTCGAGTCTCCAAGAAAGAACTGCGTTTCAGATTAGATTGTAACTGACTTCGTCAGCTACTGCTCTAATCTTCCAACGTTTTCTTTCTGAACGTCGACTCTTACACCCTGTTTAATCTTCTTTATCAATTACCAAGCGAATTCTCTTTGGTCCTTCTACTCGGACTGAATAGATAATTGTACGGATTGCATTTGCAACGCGGCCACCCTTGCCAATCACCCGGCCTACATCATCAGGATGTAGCAACAAATGGTATTCTAAAAATTCATCTCCATCAACAATGTGCAATTGGATTTCATCAGGATGATTCACCAATGGTTTCACAATTGTTAGCAATAAATCTTCAATATTTGGCATATCATTCATAGTGTTTACGCTTATTTGTTAGCTGCTTTAGCTTCTAATTTGTTTTCGTGGTGTTTTTTCATAACGCCTTGACGAGATAAAATGTCACGAACTGTATCAGTTGGTTGCGCACCATCTTTTAACCATTTTAAAGCTAACGCTTCATCTAACTCGATAGTTTCTGGTTGAGTTGTTGGGTTGTAAGTACCAATTTTTTCAATGATACGACCATCACGTGGTGCACGTGCGTCTGCTGCAACGATACGGTAGAATGGGTTACGTTTAGATCCCATACGTTTTAAACGAATTTTTACTGCCATGAGTAAGTTCCTCCTAAAAATTAAGTGTTTTTATATATTTAAAGCCTTAAAAGCTCATCACAAGTAAACATGATAACAAGTTTTTGTCAGCTTGTAAAGTATTTTCTCTTTACAGGGCAAATTTATTTTTCCCTGAGGTCGAAAAAAGGTTTATTTCCCTTTTTTCTTAGCTTTTTTCAGCTTGCGGGCCATTTGTTTGGCTTGTAATTCAGCGACGCGATTCTGGTTACGGTTGCCACCGCCTCCAAATCCACCGAAGCCACCGCCACCTAGGCCACCCATCATGTTTTGAAGAGCACCCATGTTGCCGTTAGACATAGCTGACATGATTTTACGTGACTCGTTAAATTGTTTAATTAAACGGTTCACTTCTTGCAGTGTAGTCGCTGACCCTTTGGCGATACGACGGCGGCGTGATTGGTTGATAGAATCTGGATTTTCACGCTCATACGGGGTCATAGATTGAATCATGGCTTTGGTTTGCGCCATTTGTTTTGGATCAACATTCAAGTCGTCCAAGTTACCCATTTTATTCATACCTGGAATCATCTTCAAGATATCTTTCATAGAACCCATCTTGTTCATCTGGTCCATGTTTTTAATGAAATCATTGAAGTCGTAGGTATTTTCGCGCATCTTAGCTGCCATCGCTTCTGCTTCATTTTCATCAAACTCAGCTTGGGCTTTCTCGATAAGGGTTAACATATCCCCCATACCTAAAATTCGGTTAGACATACGGTCTGGGTAGAAGCGCTCAATCTCGTTTAATTTTTCACCAGTACCCGTAAATTTAATCGGTTTACCAGTTACAGAAACGATAGATAAGGCCGCACCACCACGGGTGTCACCATCTAATTTCGTTAAGACAACCCCTGTGATATCCAACTCTTCGTCAAAGGCCTTAGCAACGTTGGCTGCTTCTTGACCAGTCATCGAGTCAACAGTTAATAAGATTTCATCCGGATTAACGGCTGCTTTTATATCTTTTAACTCAGTCATTAACCGTTCGTCAATTTGTAGACGACCGGCCGTATCGATGAAGACTAGGTCATGGCCATTCATTTTAGCATGTTCAATCGCTTGAGTCGCAATCTCAACTGGACTTACTTGGTCACCTAAAGTAAAGACTGGTAAGTCTAATTGCTGACCAATTGTTTGTAATTGGTTGATAGCAGCTGGACGGTAAATATCACCGGCTACTAATAATGGTTTCTTGTGGTCATTTTTCTTCAAGAAGGCCGCTAACTTACCAACGGTAGTCGTTTTCCCGGCACCTTGAAGCCCCGCCATCATAATCACGGTTGGTGGTGTGGTTGCGAATTGAATATCTTCGTGTTCTCCACCCATTAGGTCAGTTAATTCGTCGTTAACAATCTTCACGACTTGTTGCGCTGGCGATAGTGATTGCAATACCTCACTGTTTAGCGCACGTTCATTGACACGTTTCACAAAATCTTTCACGACTTTAAAGTTCACGTCAGCTTCTAGTAAAGCCAGACGCACTTCACGCATCATTTCTTTTAAATCGCCCTCGGTAATTTTACCCTTCTTACCCATCGTTTGGACAGCGCCTTGTAGCCTATCCGATAAACTTTCGAAAGCCATTCTTGGTAACACTCCTTATTTATTCATTCATCTTAAGCATTCAATTCGGATGCTTATTTGTTAAAATTCTTCACTTACTTCATCACGGTTATCGATCGCAATTAATTGCTTCATATAGTCTGCTAGTTGCGTATCATCTGGGTATTTTTTCGCTACATAGGCAGCCATCTTTTCCCCTACCGCTTCACGCGCATAATAATCACGCGCCAAGTGCAAATGATTTTCATATTTCAACAAACTTTTTTCTGTCCGTCGAATGTTGTCATAAACTGCTTGTCTAGACACATCAAAATGTTCTGCGATTTCCCCTAAAGAAAAATCTTCAGCATAGTACAGTTCAATATAAACACGTTGCTTTTCAGTTAATAAATCCCCATAAAAAATCAATAGGGTATTCATTTCATTTGTTTTTTGAATCTCCATCTAAGCCTCTTCTATCTGTCTAAAATTTGTCAAGCAGTTTTCCTTTACAAGTGTTTAGTATACACTATCAAACTTATTGAATCAACGATATGACCCAAGTCCTTTAGTCGTTTTTATCGGTTATCAACTTCAAGTATTTGATATACTTTATTCACAATATAAAAAAAATCGGAGGCTAAATTTAGCCCCCCGATTACGTGCTTGCCTTAATTATTAAGCTTCTGGATCTTTCAATCCAGCTAATTTTTTCACTACATATACGAGCCCCGTAATCACTAACACGATTGCAAGGATAATACCCCATGTCGTTAGTGTTAATGGTTCTGTACCAAAGACATTGTTTAAGAACGGTACATAAACAACCAATAATTGTAGGACTACTGAGAAGGCCATTGCGGCTAATAGTAGTTTGTTTTGGAAGAAGGTCTTATCAAGTCCAAATCCTGATAAACGACGAACGTTTAAGATATGGAACAATTGCGCAATTGCCATGTAAGTAAATGTCGCAGTTTGTGCATAAGTTAAGCTCATACCAAAGATATTATGGAATAGGTAGAATACCCCGAAGGCACCTAGACCAATGATCACACCTGAGATGATAATCCGACTTAAGAATGTCTTATTGACTAAACCAGATTCCGGATTTCTTGGTGGATGTTCCATAACATTTGCTTCTGCTTTTTCATAGGCTAAAGCAATCGCTGGACCAATATCTACTAATAGGTTTAAGAATAAGATGTGTAGTGGTTGAATTGGCATTGGTAACATAAAGACAATCGTCGTTAGGATTGCCACAATCTCTACCATGTTACATGCGAATAAGAAGGAAATGTATTTTTTGATATTTTCAAAAATGATACGTCCTTCACGAACCGCGTCCACAATCGTACCAAAAGCATCATCGGTTAAAATCATGTCAGAAGCTTCTTTAGCAACCTCAGTACCACGAATACCCATAGCGACACCGATATCAGCACCGTTTAAGGCCGGCGCATCGTTAACCCCGTCACCTGTCATCGCCACAACGTCCCCTGAATCTTGGAAGGCACGAACAATTTGTAACTTGTTTTCTGGTGATACGCGGGCAAATACGGCCACATCGCGAATTTTGTCGATAAAGTCTTTTTCCTCATGGATCGCATCCAATTCTTTACCAGTCATGGTATTTTCATGGTTTTCAATCCCAATATCGCGGGCAATAACAGATGCGGTTCTTGGGTGATCTCCTGTAATCATTTTCACCTGGATACCGGCCGCTTGTGTTTGGGCAATAGCATCTTTCACGTCTTGACGTGGCGGGTCAATGATACCGAATAATCCGTCCATGGTTAGCTTGTCTGTATTGTTGTCCAACCAAGCTTCCATGTCGTCAGCGACTTTATCCGCGTCCCCTTGGTCTTTAAGGGTATATGAAGCCAAGGCAATTACACGGTTACCGTCTGCTGTCAGGTCGTCATTCTTCTCTTGCCAGAAATCTTCTTCACCGTTTTCAGTTGCCACTAAATCTAGGACCACATCCATAGCACCTTTTACGATTAGGCGGTGGATGTTATTTGGAAATTGGTAAAGTGCTGCCATATATTTCTTCTCAGAATCAAATGGAATTTCTTGGACAAGTTTGTAGTCATTGTCTTTTTCCCACTGTGGTGATAGACCGACTTTATGGCCTAATACCGTTAAGGCACCATCTGTTGGGTCACCTTTAATGGTATATGGGTCTTGATTATCTTCGTCTTCTAATTCAGCTGCTTCTTCATCATCTAGTTGATCACGTTCGATTAAACGGGCATCAGATGACAAGTAACCGTCCGTAATCAATTTCAATAAGACAGCCTTGTTGTCGCTTAAATCGTCAACATCTTCAATTGAATCAATATCGAAAGTTACTTTTTCCGCATCTTTTGTAATATCGCCTTCAGGTGTATAGCCTGAACCTGAAACTTCATATTGGGCATCATTTTTAATAATGATACTTTCAACCATCATTTGATTTTCTGTTAATGTACCCGTCTTATCTGACGCTATGATCGACGTAGCACCTAAGGTTTCAACTGCAGAAAGTGTTTTAACCAAGGCCTGGTGTTTAGCCATTGTCTGCATACCATTTGATAAGGTAATGGTTTGAACAGCTGGCATAGCTTCAGGGATTGCTGCTACCGCAAGGATTACTGCAATATGTAAGATTTCGCTTGGCGGGTTGCCGTTGAATAAACCAATAGCAACTACTAAAGCTGCTGCTATGAAAGCTACGACAATCAAGGCTTTACCTAATTGGTCAACCTCTTTGTCTAACGGGGTTTGCATGTCCTTTTCACCCGTCATCATTTCAGAAATACGACCAACTTCAGTTTCCATTCCAGTACCAGTTACAATAACTTGCGCCTTACCACGCGTCACTGCAGTACCTGAAAAGACCATATTTAACCGGTCACCAATTGACTCTTCTTCGTCGTAAGTCGCATCTGGGTCCTTGTCCACAGCTTCAGATTCACCGGTCAATGACGCTTCCATGACTGCAAAGTTGTTGCTTGTAAGCAAACGACCATCTGCAGCAATCGCGTCTCCTTCACCAAGAACCATCACGTCTCCTGGGACTAACTGAGAAGAATCAATTTCAATCTCTTCTCCGTTTCGGATCACATGTACACTAGTATTGACCATATTTTGCAAGGCTTCCACAGACTTTTGGGCTTTAGTTTCTACAAAATATCCAGTCAGCACCGAAATGAGAACGGCCAGCATCACGGCTATAGCTTCAATCCAATCACCCATTGCAATTGAAATTATGGCTGCGACGGCTAGTAAATAAACGATAATGTTATTTAAATTATCTAATAGGATCTCCCACTTAGACTTACTATCCGATTCTTGTAACTTATTTTCCCCATAAGTTTCTAAACGTTCAGAAACTTCCTGGTCACTCAATCCTTCAGTCTTCGATGTTTCTAATTCATCAATGACCTCTTGTAACTTTTTTTGATAAATGTTTTTGCTCATCGCCTCATCCTTTCTTTAATAGAACGTTCAGCTCTATTTACATATTATGTTAACATAATATTTTATCCATTAAAAATGATTCAACTTGCGAAAACGACATTTTTAGCCATAGCTAATCTCAATCATAAATGCTTCCTACCAAAAAAAGGCTGGAAGATGACTTCCAACCTTATATATATCTGACTTCATTAGCGGAACTACTTTCTAGCTCATCCTATTCAAGAACCTATACCTATAAAATTAGGACCGCTATCTTTCAATCATCTGCCTATTGTACATCTTTTAAAGCACGTTTCGCTAATAGCAGTGAACCAGTAATCCCAGCATTGTCACCTAGCTTAGGTAACTGGATATAATCTGTCATTGCTGGCAATTTAACATAATTAGCAAGCGCTTTTTCTACTTGTGTACGAATCTTATCCAATAATTGATCTTGATGCATCACGCCACCACCTAGTACGACGCGTTCCGGCGCTAAAGTTAAAGTATAATTTGCAATCGCTTGCCCTAAATAATTTGCCACATAGTCCCAAACTTCATGATCTGAAGGTAAGTCAGCACCTTTAATACCTGTCCGTTTTTCAATGGCAGGTCCTGACACAAGTCCTTCAATACAATTACCATGGAATGGACAAGCCCCTTCAAAGTGGTCATGAGGGTCTTGAGCAACTTTAATATGGCCCATTTCCGGATGACTATGTGCATGGTAAATTTCCCCGTTCATAGAGAAACCACCACCAACACCAGTCCCAATGGTTAAATAAAGGCAAGAGTTAGCACCTTTTGCAGCACCCATCGTGTTTTCAGCAAGTGATGCGCCATTTACATCCGTTGTCCAAGCAATCGGTTTATCACCAAACCACGCTTTCATTTGCCCAACAAAATCATAATTTTGCCAAGGCAATTTTGGCGTTGAGGTGATATAACCATAAGTTGGCGAGTCATGATTGATGTCGATTGGGCCAAAAGATGAAATACCAAAACTTGCCACTTCATATTGATCAAAGAAAGTTTTTACTTCACCCATGGTTTCTTCTGGAACTGTTGTATCAATACGCACTTGGTCAATAATATTTAAGTCTTCGTCAGCTACCGCACAGATAAACTTCGTGCCACCAGCCTCTATACCACCATATAATAAATCTCTTGTCATGATTAATTGCCTCCATTGTTGTAATCTTTTCCCATATTATACAATACTTGCTACTATTATAAAAAGAGAGGCCGACACTTTTGTGACCGCCTCTCTACAAATTTGTTTTAGCTATAAAATCTACCCGATAACTTAAACTTCTTCAAAGAATTGACCGGGATGCTCAATTGCACGTACACGAACAATATCTGGGATCTCTTCTAATCTTGCGACTAAACGCTCAACTTTCTCATAATCTAATTCCTCTAAATCAACCAATGTATATGCAAAGTCACCACGACCACGGTTCACCATATTCGCAATATTCATTCCTTGTTCCGCCACGAAAGTTGAAATCTTACCAATCATGTTTGGAATGTTACGATTAATAATTGTGATACGAACTGGTGAATTAAAGCTCATTTGTACAGATGGGAAGTTAACTGAATTTACAATATCCCCTGTCTGTAAAAAGCGTTTTAAGTTTCCAGCTGCCATACGGGCACAATTGATTTCTGCTTCCTCAGTAGAGGCACCTAAATGTGGTAACACACGGATTTTTTCATTGTGTAATAAATCTGCATCCGCAAAGTCCGTAGTATAACCACCAATACGGTTGTCATTAACAGCTTTTAAAACTGCTTCTTTATCTACAATCGGACCACGAGCAAAGTTATATAATTGCACATCTTCTTTCATCATAGCCAACTCACGTTCGCCAATCATACCACGAGTTGAGTCCATTAAAGGTACGTGAACAGTAATAAAATCACAGATTTTTAATAAATCATCTAATTCCATCACACGGTTAACACGACGCGAAATACTCCAGGCAGTATCCACAGACACATATGGGTCATAACCATACACTTCAATCCCTAAACGGTAAGCATCGTTAGCGATCATAGCACCAATAGCACCTAAACCGATAATACCTAGTTTCTTACCTTCTAATTCATTTCCAGCAAATTGTTTCTTGTTCGCTTCAACAATCGCTTCAACATCATCATCTGGACCAAACTTGTAATTTTGTATCCATTCATGTCCTTGTAAAATAGGACGAACAGATAATAATAAATTAGCTAGCACTAACTCTTTAACCGCATTCGCATTCGCACCAGGGGTGTTGAAGACAACAATCCCCGCCTCAGTAGCACGTTGAGTTGGGATATTATTTGTACCCGCACCAGCTCGCGCAATCGCTTTTAATGAATCGTTAAATGTCATATCATGCAGATTTTTTGAACGCAAAATCAATGCATCTGGATCATCATTTTCATTAATGGCATATTTTGCTCGTTCGAAACGTTCCATACCCTCAGCAGCGATCGCATTATAAGTCGTTAATTGATAAACTTTATCTTTTAATTCCATTTGTTAAATAATTCCTCCATACTTCAAAGCGGGCACAACATCCGGTTACATGTCGGTTGATTACGCTCATTACATTGTAAGCCGACTATTTAAGTCGTTGACAGACTATTTATTTTCTTCTTCAAATGCTTTCATAAATGCTACTAGTGCTTTAACCCCTTCTAATGGGAAAGCATTATATAAACTAGCGCGCATACCACCCACTGAACGGTGACCTTTTAATTGTTTGAATCCAGCAGCATCCGCTTCAGCGATAAATTTCTTATCTAATTCAGGATCATTCGTTAAGAATGGTATATTGGTTAATGAACGGTTTTCTACTTTTACATGATTTACAAATAAATCAGATTGATCAATGTAGTCATACAATAAGTTCGCACGTTCTTTAGCATTCGCATACATTGCTTCTTGTCCGCCTTGTGCTGCTACCCATTCTAATACCAATCCAACCATATAAACTGCAAATGTTGGTGGTGTATTAATCATAGAACCTTTGTCTGCTTGTGTTGCATAAGAGAAGAAGTCTGGTAAGGCTTTATCTTCTTTCAGTAAATCTTCACGTACAATAACAATTGTAACCCCTGAAGGTCCCAAGTTCTTTTGAGCACCCGCATAAATTAAACCGAAATCTTCTACTTTATAGTCATTCGCTAAAATATTAGATGACATATCCGCTACTAAAGTCACCTCATCAAAAGTAGGAACATCACGGAATGTAACACCACCAATTGTTTCGTTAGTTGTGATATGTAAGTAAGCAGCTTCTGGATCAACAGCTTCAGCAGTAATTTCTGGAACTGCTGTGAACCCCTTTGCCTTAGAAGATGCAATGACATCAACCGACACATCATCTAAATTTTCGGCTGCTTTAATAGCTTTTGTAGCCCATGAACCAGTATTCACATATTGAGTCTTTTGTCCTTTCGCAAGGTTTGCTGGTACCATTGTGAATTGCTGTGTTGCACCGCCCTGTAAGAATAAAACTTTATAGTGTTCAGGAATGTGCATCAAATCGCGTAGTAGTTGTTCAGCTCGTTCGATAATATCAACGAAGGAGGAAGAGCGGTGACTCAATTCCATCACGGACATTTCTGTACCGTTGTAATTTAAAAGTTCCGCTTGTGCTTGTTCTAATACAGCCTTGGGCAATACTGCCGGACCGGCTGAGAAATTATAAACAGTTGTCATTTAATTTCCTCCATCTATTGGTTTACATATTTTGAACGACTTCACATCGTCACCACTATTATATGCTTTCATCTAATTTTAATCTACCCTAATCTCAACTTATTTTTCTCTCATTTTTTATCCGAATAACACTTTGTGCATATAAAAACAGAATATAATCTTTAATTTTAAGAGTTTTGTACGTTAATAAACCCGTATTTCACAAATCAATTATATTAAAGTTCGTAAATTAAAAAATAGAAAAGATACTGATTTCTAACCAATTAGTACATATATTGTCCTTTCTAAATTTTATAAGTTATCATTTTATAAAAAGATGTGTAAGGGGATGGGAACATGAAATTGTATATGAAGCAAAAGTTATTTTCGTTGAAGCAGGATTTTAATATTTACGACCACAATCAAACACCCCTATTTCGTGTATCTAGCAAATTATTTTCAGTTGGTCGCCAATTACGGATTTATGATGCCCTAACAAATGTGGAACTGGCTTATGTTAAAGAATCGCCTTTTCGCTTTTTAACCCACCTAAAGGTCTACAAAGGCAATGATTATATAGCTACTATCCAACAAAAAATGACCTTATTTAAAACCAAAATGACCATTGAAGATATTGGATGGACAATTCAAGGAGACTTTTTAGGTTGGCAATATGTCATTACAGATGAAAAAAATCAGACAATTGCGGAGGTTAAAGCAAAAATGCTATCTTGGTCAGATACGTTTGAAATTACGATTGATGATACTCAAGTAGACCCCATTATTGTCCTCGCGATTATTCTTGCGATTGATACTATCCGAGACAAGCAACAATCTGGTTGAGAAACGTAAAACTGATGACCTATTCCTAAGCTGAAATCGCTATAACAGAGGTGTACTGAAAATACACCCCAACAATTTTCAGTACATCCGTTCACTTTAGCTCAACAGCTTAATTTTTTTCTTCAATACAAACAGACCTGCTCTCATTCCAGGCCTATTTTTTATGGCTTCAATTGTCAAATTAAATGCAACGATTCATTAAAAAATAGACTAACTTGACCATTCATCTATGGCTTAAGTTAGTCTATTGCTATCTATTAAAGTTAAACTTCTACAACATCTTTAATTAATTGGTAAATGAATTTCTCTGCATCAAACACTTGCAGGTCATCGACTTTTTCACCAAGTCCGATAAATTTAACGGGAATATCCATCTCATAACGAATTGCAAAAATCACGCCACCCTTGGCAGTCCCATCAAGTTTCGTTAAGACAATACCGTCAATATCTACAGTCTTATCAAACTCTTTAGCTTGTACTAAGGCATTTTGCCCCGTTGTTGCATCGAGTACCAATAATATTTCATGGGGTGATCCAGGTAATTCCCGTGTCAAGATACGTTTCATTTTATCTAATTCGTTCATTAGATTAATTTTAGTTTGTAGTCGTCCAGCTGTATCTACTAATAAGTAGTCGTAGACACCTTCACGCGCAGTTTTAGCAGCGTCAAAAGCCACAGAAGCTGGGTCTCCTTGCGCTTTACCAGTCACGATTGGTACATCAATACGGCGTGCCCATTCTTCTAATTGTTCAATCGCACCCGCACGGAACGTATCCCCTGCAGCAAGCAAGACTTTTTTACCATCTTGTTTTAATTGGTAAGCCATTTTCCCAATGGTAGTTGTTTTCCCGACACCGTTCACCCCAACAAATAAAACAACTGTTGGGCCATCTGGGTTTTCATTGATTTCAACATTCGGCTCGCCACCTTTGTCGTAAATCTCCACCATTTTTTCAATGATGACATCTTTTACTTGCTCCCCAGTACTAGCACCGCGACGTTGTATTTCCTCACGCACTGCATCAGATAAGGCAAGTGTCATGTCAAAACCAACATCAGAAGAAATGAAAGTCTCCTCTAAATCATCAAAAAATTCATCATCCACTTGACGGAAACCAGCAAATAATTCATTCATACGGTCAGAGAAAGAACGACGTGTCTTTTCAACACCCTTATCGTACTTTTCAAAGACAATCTGCTCTTGACTAGGCGATTCAGATTGACGCTGTTGCTCAACAATCTCATCCTCACCCGTAAACGCGCGTTTAATACGGTCAAATAATCCCATCGTATCACTCCTTTACTAAAATAAAATCTCGTGTGTAATCATAAAACTATAGGTCAAGTAATATATCAACGAACCTACTCTATATTATAAAATAATCAACCAGAATACTTTTAAAATATTATCCATGGAAAACAATTGAAACAGATTTTCAAGAACCAAATGCCATTTGATAAAGTTGACATTATGATACAAATTTTAAATTTATTGTACTGACTACTTCTTGTATTAAATAGTGTCAGTCTTGTTCAACATAAGGTTGGAACTATCCTAGCATGCCTTCGCAGTGAAAAAGGATGACTGACCCATATCATTCTGTTTGGAATTTATTCCTTACAGAATGAATCGTCAGACAAGGAATTAGACCTCGGCTAATTCCGGTCCCACTGTATTTAAGGCAATGCTAGAAGTAGTGAAAGCCTACAGCTTACCTACAATTTTAGAAATTTAAAATAGTTATTATAACTATTAATTATCTGTTTCAAAGAAAACGAAATGGTCAATTGCTTTAGCAACCCCGTCATTTTCATTAGAATCTGTGATATAATCTGCGAACGCTTTTACATCTGGTCGACCATTTTCCATCACCACAGATGTGCCTGCCCACTTAAGCATAGCTAAGTCATTCTCCTCGTCACCAATTACCATCACTTGGTCTTTAGTTAATTCTAAAATATCGGCTAAATGACTCACACCAGTTCCCTTATCAATTCCTTTAGGCATGATTTCTAATTGGAAAGGATGGCTACGCATCACTTCGAAATCTTCATATACCCAGTTTGGAATTTGATCAATCATACGTATTAAATGGTCTGTTTCTGTATTCACGACTACTTTAAAAATAGCTGTTTCTGGATCTAAATTGTCCATATGAAATTGTTTGAATGGTAAGAAATTCATTGTTTGTTGATAAAGACCTGGATGATTTTCTGGGAATGGGAATTGGTAAACTGCGTCAATCAATACTGCTTCAAGTGGCAATTCTAAAGACGCCATCACTTCATATAACCGTTTAGCATCCGCCATAGACATGGTTACTTGGCTAGCTACTTTGCCGGTTTTATTTTGAATAACTAACCCGCCGTTATAGGTGATAGAATAATGATCCGCCGTATTGGTTGCTAAAGTATCCAAGAAATTTTGAATTGCTTCAAGTGGTCGCCCAGTACAAATGGCGACATCCACACCGTTATCAATCGCCTTGCGGATCATTTCACGGTTACCCTCACTAATCGTCTTATCATTCCGTAACAAAGTGCCATCTAAATCAATTGCAATCAATTCAATCATAATGCCCTCATATTTCTGTTCAATATATTTTCTACATTACCTACATTTTGACACATTCCCCCATGAAAAACGACTAAATCCTCTTTAATTTGATGATTCTAGTAATTTCTCATCAAATTCTTCTAAACGAACGGCTGCCAATTTAGACACACCAGAATCCTGCATGGTTACGCCATATAATATATTTGCTGACTCCATTGTCCCCTTACGGTGGGTAATGACAATAAATTGCGTCTTATCTGCAAATTCACGTAAGAACCGACCATAACGAGCTACATTGGCTTCATCAAGCGCCGCTTCCACCTCATCTAAAATAGAAAAAGGTACAGTTTTCACATCTAGAATCGCAAACAATAAGGCAATTGCAGTTAAAGCTTTCTCCCCACCTGATAATAAGGATAGGTGTTGCAGCCGTTTCCCCGGCGGTTGAGCTTCAATGTCAATTCCTGATTCTAACAGATTATCCGGCCTCGTCAATTTAAGACTCGCCCGACCTCCACCAAATAATTTAGGAAAGATATCTTCAAAAGCATCCCGAATAGCAATAAAGGCTTGTTCAAATCGTTCAGCCACCTCTTCATCCATTTCAGAAATTGTTTGATAGAGTTTTTCTTTGGCAGCCAATACGTCATCTCGTTGCTTTTGCATAAAGGTAAACCGTTGATTTACTTCTTCAAACTCATCAATGGCTGCTAAATTAACCGGTCCAATTTGTTCAATTTCTTTTTTCAACTGACGAACTTTTAAGGATGCTGATTCCATAGACATGGTTAATTCTGACGTCGCTCTTGCCCGTTCAAAGGTCAGACCGTATTCTTCCCGAAGGTGGGTTAAATGGTTATCAATCGATACTTCATATCGAGAAGCTGTTGCCTCCACCTTAGCTTGCTTTTCAAGCAAGTCTTGGAGATGTGTATTCATTTCTTGGACTTCTTTGTCTAAGGCATCAGCCTTATTCTGCGCCTCATTGCGGACTTTTCGGACCGCTTTTAATTGAGCTTCACAATCTTTCTGTGCTTTCACAGCTGCTTGATAGTCAGCTTCCAAGGTGCCAGAAGTTTCAGAATTGGATAAAATAGCTTCCCGCATCAATTTAAGTTCCACTTCTACTTGGCTTACCTGATTTTCTTTTGCTGCTAATTCAGCTTCTTGACCTGCTAATTGACTTTCAACTTGAGTGTATTGCGATTTAAAGACCGCTAAATCTGTTTCAGCAGCCTGCAATTGCCCTTGTAATTGCGCCCTTTTTTCAGCCTTATCAGTAGCGGACAAGTTCATATCCTCAATCAGATTTTTCAATTGATCTACTTGATCGTCAACAACTTTTAAGTCCGCTTCTAACTTCGCTTTGGTTTTTTCTTGTTTCGCCTTCGTTTTTGAAGCAGAAGCTTGCAGGCCTTCACCAGTTTTTAAAGCTTCAGTTAAATCAGCAATTTGCCGCGTTAACTGGTCAATTTGACTCGATAAAGTCCGTTCACTAAAGCGTGCTTCATCACCTTGTGCTTTGATTGTTTCAAGGTCTTTCACCATCTCTTCAGATACTTGCGACGCTTGGTGCATCTCTTCTTGCAAGTTGGTTACGGTTGCGGTCAAGGTCTTGATTTCCTGACTTAAATGATCGATATCAGTTTTCCGGGACAATAAACCAGCATTGTTATTCCGTTTCGTTGCCCCACCAGTCATTGACCCACCAGCGTTAATCACATCTGATTCAAGGGTCACAATCCGGTAGCGAGAATACAGGGCTTTAGCAATCGCACGGGCATTATCAAGATTATCAGCGACAATGACATTACCCATTAAATTGGCCATAATTTGTTGGTATTGACTATCAAAGTCTACTAAATCAACCATCACGCCGATAAATCCAGGCATTGACTGAATTTTATTCAAGTCATTGGGATTTACTGACCGGCCTTTAATCACATCAAGTGGGAGGAAAGTTGCCCGCCCTGCCCGTTGACGTTTCAATTCACCAATTAATTGACTGGCTACCTGACCATTTTCTGTAACGATATTTTGCATAGCGCCAGCAAGTGCGGTTTCAACGGCTCCAGTATAAGTATCTGGCACGCGGAGCAATTGGGCAACTGCCCCGTGGACACCCTGAAATTTATCTGATAGGTCTAAAGCTGCCTTAACCCCCTGGTAGAAACCAGCATGGTCGCGGTCCAAATCTTCTAGCGACTCTTTACGGGCAGTAGCCTGCATTAGCCGTTGATTCGCTTGGTTCATTTCTTGATTAGCTTGGTAAGTTTCTTCTTGCTTGGCTTTAACTTCTCGATCTTTCATTTGATATTGGTTAAGCAAAGACTCTATTTCTTGACTAAAACTTACCTTATCCGCTTCAGCCTTTTCGAGTTGATCTTTCAATTCAGCTAAAGTAGTTTCTTTAGCTGTTCGCTCAGACTGGTTTTTTTCAACTGAGGCGACTTCATTCGCTATATCCTTCTCAAGCTGGCTTAAGTCATTTTGTAGACTGGACTGTTTTTGTAGCGCTGTAATATATTCGGCTCTCTTAGCTTGAACTGCTGCTTCAGAATCATCCGTCAGGTCTTCAAGCGCAGACAGTAAACTATCGCGATCAGTTGTTTTTTCAGCAATATCCTTTTCCATATCCCCTAATTGGGCTTTTAATTGGATAATGGAAGCTTTAAAGTCTTTTACCGCAGCCTTCAAACTATCAAGATTCTCAGCTTGGCTGGCTTGGTTATTTTCCTTGAAAAGGACTTTTTGGTGGTGGACTTGAATTTTAGCTTGTAATTGCTCAGCATTTTTCACCAAATCAACATATTGCTCATGCAACTCGTTAACGGATGCATCTGCCTGACTAGCCTTGTCTTTATAATCCGTAAGCGAGGCTTGTGTTTTAGTTAAAGCAGCTCGACGGTTATGAATATCCTGACCGTAAGCTAAGATATCATTCTTGGCTACTTGCCATTGTTCGTTCAAGGTTTCAATCTGAACTGCCGTTAATGCAATCTCAATGTCAGACAATTCTGCCTTTGATGCTTTATAACGTAAAGCTGCATTCTTCTGTTCTTCTAAGGGCTCAATCCGGTCAGCAAGTTCAGATAAAATATCATAAATTCGGTGCAAGTTCTCTTCAGTATGTTTCAACTTCCGTTCAGCTTCATGCTTACGTGACTTGTACTTCATAACCCCAGCAGCTTCCTCGAAAATCGCCCGTCTATCCTCTGGCTTCTGGGTGAAAATCTGTTCCACTTTACCTTGGGAGATAATGGAGAAAGAATCCCGACCGATCCCAGTATCCATCATTAATTCGGTGATATCACGCAAGCGGCAAGGACGGCGGTTAATCATATATTCAGAGTCCCCAGCCGCTGTATAACGCCGGCTAACAGCCACTTCATCCGTTTCAAAATTCAAGGCGCGGTCACTGTTATCAAAAGTGAGGGTTACTTGTGCGTACTGCCCCTTTCGGCGGTCTTCAGCACCTGCAAAAATGACGTCAGACATCTTTGACCCACGCAAGGACTTGGCAGATTGCTCCCCCAAAACCCACTTAATGGCCTCTGTAATGTTCGACTTCCCTGAGCCGTTTGGTCCTACAATAGCTGTAAACCCATTATCAAATTCGATTGTCGTCTTATCCGCAAAACTCTTAAAGCCGACTATTTCAACTGTTTTTAGGTACACAGGCTAATTCCTTTCTCCTACTATTTTTTCAACAATTCTAAAGCATTGGCCGCAGCAGCTTGCTCTGCCGCTTTCTTAGAATGGCCCACACCTCGTCCAATGATTTCATCATATAAACGAACTGCCACATGAAACTCTTTACTGTGCGCTGGACCAGATTCACTTTCAAGTTCATAGGCCAACTGAATCGCACCCTCTTTTTGTAACTCTTCCTGTAAGGCCGTTTTCGCATCAGATAAACGTGTAAAATCACCATTCTTGATCTTAGGATAAATGGTTAGGGACATCAAATGCTCTATCGCATCTAACCCAAGATCAAGATAAATCGCACCTAGAACCGACTCAAATAAATCGCATAATAAAGATGGGCGCTTGCGTCCATTACTTGCTTCCTCACCCTTACCCAAACGTACAAACTGGTCAAAACCACACTCAACACAACGTTTAGCCAATGACTCCTCGCGAACAATTAAAGCACGTAAAGACGACATCCGTCCCTCATCCATCTCGGGATAATTACGGTATAAATAATTAGATACCACTAACTCTAAAACCGCATCCCCTAAAAATTCAATCCGCTCATTATCCTGTAAAGCTAGCTTTTGGTTCTCATTCACATATGAAGAATGGGTAAACGCCTCAATATAATGCGTTTCATCTTGTATTTCCAAACCAAACCGATCAGCCAATAAAGCCTTCACACCTGACAAATCCATGAAAATTCCTCCTTATTTATTTTCAATAAAATAAGGCTGGACAACCAACTGCCAGCCTCCTCAAACATCGAATCATAAGCCTACTTATGGCTATCGATATACTTCACAATATCCGCAACAGTTTTAATTTCTTCAACATCATCATCAGAAATCTGGATACCGAAATTATCTTCCAATTCCATCACCAATTCCACAACATCCAACGAATCCGCACCCAAATCGTCCGTAAACGACATCTCAGGCGTCACACTAGAAGCCTCCACACCGAAACGTTCCACAATTAAAGCCGCTACTTGTTCAAAAGTTGTACTCTCTGCCATGAAAATCCTCCTAAATAAAATCCTATGTTACACATCAACTAAAACCTTTTATTTTTTGAAAAAGGGGGAAACTAGGTCAAGCTAACCCCACTTTCAGCAAATTTATTCTGCCTTCTTAGCAGCCATTTCTTTTTCAAATGTTGTGGCCAATTCCTCAATAATACCTGCATCTACAATTGTCGCTGCTTGTAAAATTGTATGAAAGACACTGGTCGCATTTGAAGAACCATGTGCTTTTAATACTGGTGCTTTTACACCAAATAAAATACCGCCGCCTGCTTGGTCTAAATCAATTTTAGTCATCATATCTTTTAATGACCCTTTGATTAGTAAACCACCAAGTTTAGCGCTAACGCCACCGTCCATAATCGCATTTTTAACCAATTTCATTACAGCAGCTGCCGTTCCTTCCACTGATTTTAATACGGCATTTCCAGTAAATCCATCGGCTACGACAATGTCTGCTACCCCGTTTAAAATTTCACGAGATTCGACATTACCAGTGAAATGAATCTGATCATTGGCTTTTAATAAACCAAAGGCTTCTTTCGTTAAGTCATTCCCTTTATTGTCTTCAGTACCGTTATTTAATAAACCAACTGAAGGTGCAGTTTTTTTCAAGACTGCACGGGCATAGGCTGTTGCCATGACTGCATATTGATTTAAATATGACGCTTTTGATTCCGCATTGGCACCACAGTCTATTAATAATACTGAGTCCCCGATATTGGCTAAGTTTGGTAGAGCTGCCATTAAGGCTGGACGCTCAACACCTTTCATCCGGCCGACCACTAGTAAGCCTGCTGTTAATAAGGCGCCTGTGTTACCGGCTGAAATCAAGGCATCTGCTTCACCGTTTCGTACTGCACGCGCTGCCATCACCATAGATGATTCACGTTTTGTACGTACAGCTCTTACTGGGTCATCTTCAGATAAAATCTTATCTGCTGCGTGAACAATCTCCACGTTTTCAGGTGTAGACCCTTCAATTTCTGCTTTGATCGCATCTTCATCTCCATAAAATATGATGGTGACGTCTTTACGTTCAGCTGCAGCTTTTAAGCCACCCAAGACGATTTCTTTAGGCGCGTTATCGCCACCCATTGCATCTACTGCAATTCTCATTCCTATGCCTACTTTCTACATTCAATAAATTCAAAAATCTGCTCTTATTATATCATACCCCAAAGCCACTTGTAGCCTATAAGGGAAAAAGGATTTCAGCTTGAAAACTTACACCACCTTGGCCCTAATTGTCTTTATTTTTGCCTAAATTTTTATTGCATCAATAATCCTAAGCGTTGATTGTTGTCACTTGCTGGTCAAGCCATTCGGCTAAATCAGTGAATTCATTTAAATGGCCTTCAAAGTAAGGAATAAATTGGATGGCGTCTTCACGAGCCACTTCTAAAATGACACCATCTTCAATTGGATCAGCCACCTTAAATTCTGGTAGACCAGACTGACGGGTGCCAAAGTAATCACCGGCACCACGTAATTCTAAATCTTGCTGGCTAAGGTAAAAACCATCCGTCGATTCAACCATGATATTCATCCGCTGTTTCCCGTTATCTGTTCTTGGATCAGCTACTAAAACACAATATGATGCATGGTCACCACGGCCTACCCGTCCTCTTAACTGATGGAGCTGGGCTAAACCAAACCGGTCAGCATCTAGAATCACCATATAAGTCGCGTTTGGTACGTTAACCCCTACTTCTATCACCGTTGTTGACACCAGTATTTGAATATCATTCTTCTTAAAGGCTTCCATGACTTGGTCTTTTTCATCCGCACTCATTTGTCCGTGCAATAAACCAACTGAAAACTGACTGCCAAATTGCGCCACATAAGTTTCATAAATATGTTCAGCATTTTGTGCTTCTAAAGCTTCTGATTCACCGATTAAAGGACAGATAATATAAACTTGTCGGCCTTTCCTCACTTCTCGCCAAATCTGTTCATCAACTTGGGCTTGTCGGTTATGGCGAACCCATGATGTTTCAATCGGAATCCGACCCGAAGGCATTTCCGTTAACTTAGAAACGTCCATATCCCCCATCATTGTAATCTCCAATGTACGAGGGATTGGCGTTGCGGTCATATACAGGACATTAGGCGCTTTAAATTCACCTTTTGCCACTAATTTAGACCGTTGGTTAACCCCAAACCGGTGCTGTTCATCAATCACAACCATCCCTAAGTCAGCGAATTTCACATCATCTTGAATCAAGGCATGTGTCCCAATTAAAAGGTCAATGTCCCCGTTTACCAAATCGGCTAAAATTTCCCGCCGTGCTTTAGTTTTCGTCGACCCCGTCAGTAAAGCCACTTTGTAATCCGTTTTTTCAAAGAATCCTGAAATGGAGGCATAATGTTGGTCAGCTAAAATTTCAGTTGGTACCATCATAGCGCCTTGAAAACCTGCATCAATCGTTGCCACTAAGCAAATCATAGCTACTACCGTCTTCCCGGATCCAACATCTCCTTGAAGAAGGCGGTTCATCTGGAAGGGTTGCCGTAAATCTGCGCAAATCTCATTGACCACAGCCTTTTGGCCAGCCGTCAATTCAAAAGGAATAGTCTGGATAAAGTCACGAAGATGGTCGTTATCATAAAGTATTTGAGCACCATTGGCAATTCGGCGTTGTTGTAATTTGCGCCATTGTAATTTCAAGGCGTACAAGAAGAGTTCTTGGTATTTCAATTGCCTACGTGCTTGTCGGTTGTTTTCTTGACTATCTGGAAAATGAATTTGCTGGATGGCTAACTTATGCGGCATGAGTTGGTATTTTTCCCGCAAAGCTTCGGGCAATAATTCCACAACTAGGTCCCCGTATAAATCGATGGCTAGTTTGATTAAATCGGTCAGCGATTTAGTTGATAGACCCTGAGTTAGATGATAAATTGCTTCAAAATCATTATCACCACTCTCCTCATCTTGGTGGTTGGAGAATAGTTTGATGCCTACAATTTGTTGTTTAGCCGCTTCAAATTTCCCATAAACAACAATTTCTTGGTTGACCTGAATATTCTTTTTTAAGTAAGGCTGGTTAAAGAAGATAACCTGCAATACCTCATGGTCCATAGCTAAGCGAAAGGTCAAACGGTTACGATTGCGCCCAAAGTATTGGACAACGGGTTCCGTCACTACCACACCTTTTACTGAAGCTTTGGTATTATCCATTAATTCACCGGCCGATTTTACAGACACATCTTCGTAACGGAAAGGGAAATGGTAAAGTAAATCTTCAACCGTTGAAATCCCAACCCTTTCTAATAATGCCGCTTTTTTTGCGCCAACACCTTTCAAAACTGTCACTGAATCGGATAAAGCTCGTGCCATCATAATCCCCCCTTTCCATAAAAGTAGCTAGCTATAATGAAAGAAACCCGGTTAAACCAGGCTTCTTCCATTAAATTCACCTTATTATTAAGATCATTAGCGTTTTGACCTTTAAATATTGACCTGGCTCAAGATTTCAATCAAAGCACGTCGATTCGCAAATCCGGATAAATGGTTGGCAATTAAGAAACCATCTGCATTGGTTTCTTCTTTCAAACGGCGCAACTGCATTTCCACTTGTTTAGGTGTGCCGTATACTTTTTTAGACGCATGCCTATCTTCTGCATCCGGATCAACAGTTGTAACAAAATCTCTTGCTTCAGACACTTCCATCAACTCTAAATAAGCACGTTTGTCATCTTCTAGTGCATCTATCCAATCATTTAAGGCATAGTTTAGTACTTCCTTCATATTGCGCTTTGTAGAAGTCACTGCATAAAGGGCGATGAATACTGAAGGTTTTGGCATCCCTTTAGAAGGTTTGAAGTGTTTTCTATAAATCTTGATTGTTTCAATACATTCAGCCAAATCTCCTGAGAAGAATAAACCGAATACCATTCCTAAACCTTTCTCCGCAATAAACTTCGCATTACGGCGTGAACCTAGCATAGTATAAAGTGGCGTCACGCCGTCAAAATAAGTAGGCATTACACGTAGCCCATGCATCTCATCTTCAGTTGCTAGATCATCATAAAGTAAACCTGCAATTTGTGAAATCGTCTTTTCATAATCTAGTCCACGGTTAATCTGCATCCCCAATGTTTCCTGACGGGTAACTTCTTTTGGCATAGAATGGCCAACACCTGCTTCAACACGTCCAGGATACATGGCTTCAAGCACCATATAGTTCTCTGCAATTTGATAAGGAGTGGAATTATTGATAATCACCGCACCCGTACCCAACTTAATCTGCTTTGTTGCTGCACCGTAACGGGCTAATAATAACTGTGGAGTTGATGATAAGACAGCTGGCGTTGAGTGGTGTTCTGTTAGCCAGTATCGGTCTAAGCCCTTTTCATCCGCCAATTTAGCTAGTTCTATTGACTGCTCAAAGGACTCTAATACCGATGTATTTTTATCCCGAGGTATAAAATCTAAAATACCTATCCCTAAAGTCATTTTGTCACTCCTCTTACTGATTTCAATAACCTTATTTTACCATATGTAGAAATAGAATAAACTGTTCAATTACTTTTACAAAAAATGAAGTTAAATCCAAAACTGTCAATAATGATCGATATCCAATAACCCGTCCCAAGCATACTGTGTCCTTATTCCCAACAATTTATGATAAGTTTAAGTGGATGAATAAAACACCTTTGGGAGGTAGAAAAATGAAAAAAAATTTGCGTTATCTTGGACTGGCTTTAATCACTTTGGTGGTCGCTGCTTGCGGAAAGCAGACGGAAGATACACAAACCATCAAAGTGGCCACATCACCTGGCCCCTATTCTATTCTATTTATGGAAGAAGTGGCCCCAAGATTAGAAGAACAAGGCTACACCGTTGAAGAAATTCAGTTTTCTGAATTACGCCAAGCAATGATTGCTGTTGATGAGGGTGAAGCGGATATCAATGTAGACGGTAACCGTTTGAACACTGAAAGCTATAACGATACTCTGGGTGCTAGCTTTCAACAAATTGTCCGTATCCCAACTGTACCGGCAGCTATCTATCCGGGGCAAAAAGACAGTCTTGATGCTGTTGAAGCAGGTGATACCATTGCTATCGGTAATGGTACAGTTACCATGATGCGTGGTTTACTACTCATGGAAGACCTTGGGTGGATTACGTTAAATCCAGACGTTGAACCAGCCAAAGTGACTGCTGACGATATCGAAGAAAATCATGTAGGTATTGAAATTATCGAAATGCAAGGTGCTGCTATCCCACCCGCAATCCAAGACGTTTCCTATGCCTTAGTTGCTGGTTCAATCGCTTATGACGCGGGTATGGACTTAGATTCTCGTTTAGTCACAGAACAACCAATCGAAGGCTTACTACTTGAAGCTATTACGACTGCTGATAAAATGGATCAAGCTTGGGTGGAAGATGTCAAAGCTATTTACCAATCAGAAGACTTCAACCAAGCAGTTCTTGACCGTAACGAAGAAATTGGTACAGAGTTTTGGATTATCCCTGAAGAAAATCAATAGATTATAGACCTATACAAAAGACAAAAAAGCCATCGTGGTAAGGGTTCATCCCCAACCACGCTGGCTTTTCTTATATACACATTGAAGTAATTTTAGGTCTTTCACATATCGCTATGACACAGTGACCCTAGCTAGCGCGTACACTGACAAACTTTATCATCAGCAATTTGAACACCGACAACAGCTTCCACCATATTTTTAGCCACTAAGTCTAGATTAGCCAAGTAATAATTACGGTCAGTTGCATCTGCCAGGAAAAATAATTCCAACAAGCGGTAATTAATTCCCCAACGACGGGCATTGTTACAATTCAACAAGTCCCCTCTTTTTGATAAGCCTAAACCATTTCTAGTGACTAAGCCAAAATGCTTTTGAATTACTGCAATCAAGTTATCATCTATGGCATCTGTCACATAGTCAGCATGAATAATCACATGCCCACCCTTCTGCGGTTTAGCGGCCGCATCCATATGTACTTCAACAACCACCCAATCCGCATAGGTCTTCATATCTGTTGCATGTTGGTAAAGATTGTCCATATAGAAAGCCACTTTGATGCCAGCTGCTTTAGCCCATTTTTCAATATAGGGTTTTAACTTCCGTACCATTTCTGCCTCAGTAAATTGCCCAGATACGGCACCTGGGTCCCCATTTCCATGTCCAAATGCAATTAAAAGGCCTTTATATTCTTTAAATGTTGTTGATTTCATCTTGTCTCCTAACCCACCAACAAATGGCGAATAGATTGTAGTTTGTCCATCAAATTGCGTTTCTTATTGTAAATAGCTTGGCGAGAAATTGGGTAAATTTCAAGTAATAACTTGGTCTTCCCCTGACAAGCAATCACTTGGTATAGAAAGTCTAAATCACGATGTTGTAATATTTTCGCTGCCTCAGCTAAGAAATGCTCAATATCCGCTGTTAGCTCAATCCTCGGCCCCTCACCTAAACCAGCCTCAAATACCCATTCATCCGCTGTTGAAAACTCCTGACCACCCTGACGTGTGTGCTTACGCAATTCATCCAACACCCGCCAAGTTATCACCCGCTTCACATAAGCCACAAACCGGTAACGGTCAGCCTCACTTAGCGAATCCCCATCAAAATCCTCCGCTGCTTGATATAAAGCAATCTGCGCCAACTGGTAAATATCATCGTAATAAGACTTATACACATCCACATGATACCGATTTAAGACATGCACAATCACACCATGATACTGGTCCAACAACTCCGGATACTGATATTGATCAAACATAAAAGCAATTTCCTCCCCTAAACGAGCTTAAAGTATCTTTTCATCACCTGCAGGTAACTTAAAATACGTTTAATACTCGGAAAAAGGCAAGCTCATACTAGGATGTCTGGCTAGTATTTTTTGCTAGAATTATCAGTTAAAAGATAAAAACATTGAATCAAAACGGCTAATTTCCGTCAAATTATCACTTATTCAATATAAAACAATCTATTTTCAAGTCCTAGCAATTAATTGGTTTCATTAAAATAAATACAATGTTATAAATAAGATAACAAAAAGTATAAAGGTGGTAGAACATGCGCATAGATAACAGCAAACTTGAAACAGTCCCAGAAAAATTCCATTGGCAAGACCATCTCAACACCATCATCGAAAAAGCCATCACTGGAAATCCCCGTCACTTCAATCAACTGCTTCAAAACATGTCCCTCCTCTATAATGTGTCGGCATTCAAACTCCCTTTTAAGACAATTATTCTTTTCACCGACCAATCCTTTGGCATTAGTCACCTAGACACCATGTCACTCTTGAAAGCTTGGCATGACCAATACGGCTTCCCGGCGACTTATTTCAATCAAGCACACACGCATATTCTGGATAGTAATAAGCGGTTACCGATTACCCTTGGAAAATTTGCCTTCCAACGCTTTCATGATGAGAAGGAGATCAATCACATCCTGGCCTTACATAATATACGAGTCTACTATGCGGACGCCCAGTGCAAGAAGGATACCTGGATTGAAGTAGACAACCACTTCAAATATAGAATCAATCTAAAAAATAAATATTTAAGAGAAAAAATGGATTTTTATGCCACCTTCCGCCAACAACACTTACGATTCTTTAATCAAATGGCTTTTTATAGTCAGTTCAACCACTTCACTCATCATCAATCATTAAGTAATCAAGCTGATGAGGATACACTTGACAATCAACAATTTATGGTCAGCGAATCTGCCTATCAACCCATTAAAGCATATCTAGACTTTGGCCAGCTAGATAGTATGTACCAACTTTTCGCCAATATTCTCTACTATGTTTTTGGTCAAGAGAAATTAAAGAAAATCGCTGGCAAAAACGCACAAAAGAAGATACGGAAAATCCAAAAAGGCGTTAAAGAATAGGTTTAAACGCTGTACAGGGATAACGGTAAACTAAAAAGGCTGAGCTACCATTAGCCCAGCCTCATGATTGATTATCTTCCTTAACTAGATATCAATTTCTAACAAAATTGGCGTATGATCTTGACGCGTGCCAGAATCTAGTACCTCGGATTTTTGCACTTTGTCTGCAATCCGGTCACTCACCAACCAATAATCAATGCGCCATCCTGAGTTATTGATTTTACTTGTTTTCACTCGTTGTGCCCACCAAGTATAAACACCTTCAACGTCGCCATGAATATGACGGAAGGTATCTGTGAAACCGCGGTTTAACAAGTTGGTAAAGCCAGCACGTTCTTCATCAGTGAAACCAGCAGAAAAATGATTATTTTTGGGGTGTGCTAAGTCAATTTCCGTATGTGCGACATTAAAGTCACCACAAGCAATCACTGGTTTCTTCGCATCCAAGTCCGCTAAATAGTTTGCATACTGAACGTCCCAAGCTTGGCGGTCTTCTAAACGTGCCAAAGCAGATCCTGCATTTGGTGTATAAACATTGGTTACATAGAAATCAGGGAATTCAAGTGTAATCATACGACCTTCGTAATCCATCGTCGTTGGTGCCCCAATTTGCGGGAAAGTGACTTCTGGCGTGTAGTCTTTCTTATACAAGAACATGGTACCAGCGTAACCTTTACGGGCAGGCTCCACACTAGACACCCACTGAATCTCATAATCTGGTACATTCGCTTCCAATAGCTCAAGGTGCTTTTTCGTAGGACCCTTCGCCGATAGTTTCGTTTCTTGAATCGCAATCACATCTGGTTGATGTTCACGAATCATCTTTAAAACCTCACGTGATAATTCTGCACGCGGAGACGCACCAGTTAAGGCTGCATTTAAAGAATCAATATTCCATGAAATTAACTTCATCATTAAACCCCTTTACTCATTTTGTGACTATATTTTAGCATAATCACAAACATAACCGAAATGAGACATAAGAGTGAGTGAGTTAGAGGTTATAAAGCATGGCTATTTAAGATCGGATTACTTGTCAGATTTCTTTTTTTTAGGCATTGCTCTGAAAATATAAATATTTGTTAAGTTACCCAGAAAGTTCACGTCATCACATAGCATTTCGTATACTCATTTAAACTATTCATAAAGTAAATTCATGATACTTTATTCAAAACCATTTTAACGTTGTACTGTGGCTTTGAATTATAGTCATTTAAAATGTCAAAAAAGCCACCCTCACCGGATGACTTTTGACTTGCTTACTAGTGCTTACTAGTCTTCATCTACCCAATGGTATAAGAAGAACATGTAGCCCCAAAATTTCTTGATTTCTTTAAATCCTGCTTCACGATTGGCTTGCCACCAAGTCACTTCCTCGCCGCCAACATCATGGTAAGTAGCAACATAAGTTAAGTCAAACCCATAGTGTCGATTTTGCCGCTCGTAAATCATTTTTGTCCGCAACATATGGTAGTCAGATGACGTAATAATGGCTGAATCATAGCCCATTTCTTGCATCATCTTCAACGTATTTCGTGCGTTGGTATAAGTAGACGTTGCATTTGCTTCGTTAATTAAAGCATCACTTGGCGCGCCAGCCCCCACATAAAAATCAAAGTTTGACTGGGTTAGTGGACTAACGATAATTTTTCCTGACTGTGAATAGCCCGCTTCAAGCAAATCAACTGCTTCACCGGCCCGCTCACTAGCGCCTTCTGGTACTACAATAATATCTGATACTTTTGGTTCTTCATCTACAATGAGGTTACTGATGGTAATCATACACACTAAACCAACAGCGATACCCATGCCGGCAAAAAAGCCCGCAAATCGAACAAGATTATTTCCTTTCATCTGCATTCCCCATTTTGATAAGCATTTTCCTTTTGTCTTATCTTACCACATGGGAATTACCGGATGAAAAGTAAAGTATCATTTTCCAAAATCAAATATAACCTTATTATTGTGTTTCCTTGCAAGCGAAGCAACATCCCTTTGGATCATTTCGGTAAATTGATCTGCAAATTTAAGCATATCAATTGGCTGTTGATTTAAGTCAGCATTCTCAATATATGCTTTTAGCCGTTTTTGTACTTGTTTCATTTCAAAATCGATTTCGTCTGGATGCTCAGCACTCGCAACTGCATAGCAAAATTCATCAATTGGCAGATCTTCACAGATGTCAATAATATTGAATAACCGTTCCTCATAATTAATAAGTTTTGGTATATCACAAATTTCCGTAATCACCGGCAATATGACAATCCGCGCTTGCTCCAAGATATCCTCAACAATTGCAGTATCCCCTGGTTGGATAAAAATATTTTTCACACCGGGTAAGTTTGGAACTTCAACATCTTCATAATGTGCAGCGAGAACTTCATAGCCCGCCGTAGAAAATTGTTCTACCGCCTGACGGCCAATCGCGTTCGTTGCACCGATAATCGCTACTTTATCCATTTTCTCCACCACAATTTCCTTATAAAAATAAATGTCACTCACCGACTGTTACTGATCTTCATATCGTTAAAGCATATATTTATAGCTTGTCTATTAAAATTCCCTAAAAATACTTTCCAGAAAAATATATACTGCCAAAATAATATGAACAGTTGCATATCCTTTGCATAATTCCTCTTCAAAATGCGCTTATTAAACGACCCTTTAAAAAATTATGCTTGTAGAGATTCGTAAAAATGAGTTTCAATTTTATGTAGAAATCCTCCCTAAATTTAGCATATAAACATGCACATTTATTAATAGTCAAACGTCGTATTGTACCTATTTATTATTTTTTTCTTCCAAAGAAATACTTCGTATCCGCTTACATTATATATTAGATAAAGCTAAGAAGGTAGTATTTTTCATGTTTATCAAGGATTAGTTGTCAATTTGGGGTTAATATAATCTATACATAATTTATTTAGTACAATTATGTTTTGATGGAACATTCGTGATGTATAGCGGTCTTACTTTTCAGTAAGTAAGTCGATAAAATTTTCTTTCACCAATTCAAAAGCAACCATGAAATTACTTTTCATTAAACGTGTTTCATCAATATCTAAACCATTAAAAACTTGTTCAATGAGTCCCCCCCTTTTTATTGTAATAGTATCTTTTGTCTCCTACTCCATCCTTCATCATGGAAAGAATTGGTACTTTATTCGCAATAGATAACACCAGTGCATGATATCTTGATGTAATCACCATTTCCGCATGGAGCAATATATGAAGTAAATATTTCCTGAAAATCAAAATTATTTAAATAAATTTGTAAAAATTCACTATGATTTATACAGTCTTATTTATGTCTATCTTATACCAGCTATTTAGTCTTAAAAAATTTAATTGTATCAATATATGACATTATCTCATAGTGAGCACAAATAAAAGACAAAGCATCAAAAAGCTTTGTCTTTTATTTTATATTCAGATATTTCTTAATCCTTAGTTACCAACTCCAATGGTGAATCAATTTTCTCAGGAATTTCTTGCCCTGCATAGAAGTCATAGGCTGCTTGTAATGCTAAACGGCCCATTTCATCCGGTTGTTGCGCAATTGTAGCTGCTAATGAACCATCTTCAACTGCTTTAATACCACCTTCAGTCCCATCAAAACTAACCACTGTAATTTGATTTGATAACCCAGCCCCTTTGATTGCTTCAACAGCGCCTAATGCCATCTCATCATTCTGCGCAAATACAGCTTTGACATCGCTATTTCCTTGTAGCATATTTTCCATTACAGTTAATCCTTCAGCGCGGTCGAAGTTAGCCGTTTGACTATCTAATACATTCAGACTTGTCTCCGCAACATTCATAAACCCTTCACCACGTTCATTCGTAGCTGAAGCGCCAGGGACACCTTCTAATTGAAGTGTACTTGCATTCTCGCCAACTTGATCTACAATGTATTGCGCTGCCATCTGACCACCCGCAACGTTATCTGAAGCTACTAAAGTCACATACTCGCCTGCGTCAGTTGCCCGGTCGACCATGATTACTGGAATACCCGCACTATTAGCAGCTTCAACAGCTGGCGTAATAGCCGCAGAATCTACTGGGTTGATTAATAACACATCAACACCCTGTTGAATTAAATCATCCACGTCATTGGATTGTTTAGCGGAATCGTCTTGCGCGTCAACTGAGATGACCTGGGTCCCATTTTCAGTGGCTAATGTATTAACGCCTTCTTCTAGTGATACGAAAAATGGATTAGACAATGTTGAAACTGACAGTCCCACAGTAATTTCAGCTGGCTCCATATTTTCAACCACTGCCTCATCTGCACCGCCTGGCGCTTCTAGAGAAAAAGCTGGCGCACAACCCACGAGTAGTAGTATTGGCAACAAGAATGTTAAGATTACTTTCTTCATTTATATCAACTCCTTTATTTACGACGGTCAATTAATACAGCGATGATAATAACGATACCCTTCACAATTTGTTGGTAGAAAGTTGAAACTCCTAAAAGGTTTAAACCGTTGTTTAATGTCCCAATAATTAAAGCACCAATCAAGGTACCAAAAATACGTCCCTTACCACCAGACATACTAGTACCGCCTAAAACAACAGAAGCAATAGCATCCATCTCGTAAGATTCGCCCGCAGTAGGTTGCGCTGAATTTAGTCGAGATATTAAAATAATACCCGCTAGTAATGCTAAGACACCTGAAATACTATAAACAAAGATTTTAATTTTATTGCTCTTCACACCGGCAATAAATGATGCTTTCTCATTACCTCCAATCGCAAACGTTTTACGCCCAAAGCTCATTTTATGCAGTAACACGAATAAAAGCGCAAATACTACTAGGGTAATTACGATTGGGAATGGAATACCGAAGAAGTACCCTCTACCCATAAATTGGAAAATAAAAGTCTTATCTAATCCGGTAATCGGTTTACCCTCCGTCAGCACTAAAGTCGCTCCGCGGTAGATAGTCATGGTTGCTAAAGTAGCAATAAAAGGTACTAATTTCCCTTTGGTAATCAATAGCCCATTCACTGCACCAAGAACGAAACCAGCGATTAAACTAACCGTCATGGCAATCAGCGGATCAATCCCGTTGACAATCATACCAGCCATGATTGCTGAACTTAAGGCTAAAGTCGAACCTACATACAAGTCAATCCCACCTGTAATGATGACAGAGGTCATCCCAAATGCGATTATACCGCCAATAAGTGCAGCCAATCCGTATCGTAAAATCATGAAGACAACTCAAGAAATGCTACTAAGAAAAATATTCTCAATCGCCAATTTAATCATAATATGCCATATAAAGTGTTTCTAACAGACATCACTTACCTTCCTTATGGAAGTGGACAATGGGCTTATCTTTCAGCTGTTAAAGATGGTGCTACAGGCGAGATTGTTGCACACCACTTCTCAACTAGCTTAAAAATTAACTTAGTTTATGAAACACTGGATAAATTGAATGATGTGATTAAAGATATGCCATTAATGGATAGGTATATCCACTCAGATCAAGGTGTTCATTATACATATCCTGTTTTCCAGGAAAAAGTAAAAGATATGGGGCTATTTCAATCCATGTCGAGGCGAAGAAACTGTTAGGATAATGCACCAATAGAATCATTTTTCGGACATATGAAAGATGTAGTATTATCCGAAAGAAGAGAAATACTACAAGACCTTTGGTATGCTGTCGAAGAGTATATTGAATTTTACAACAATCATAGTTATCAGAAAAAATTAAAAAAGATGACCCCAACTGCTTATCGGGATCATCTTCTGTGGGCAGTATAACGTTCTTTTTTATTTGTTCAGTTTATTGGTAGGGGGGCACTCTACAATATATAGGACTGATGACTTTAAAAATGAACTGCCCCCTGTCAAGTAGACAAGCAAATAAACAAATTTTTGTGTGCCATGTATGAATTTCTCATGCATGGCTTTTTCTTATAATGGAATCCGTAATCCCATTGATATAGTAACGCGTTTCGAGTTATAAAAGTTAATGTAAGTATTAATGGCGCTCTCTAAATCTTCAAAAGATTCAAAATGTTTTCTTCTATAACACTCATCCTTAAGGATGCCCCAGAAACTTTCCATATGTCCGTTATCAATACAATAGCCTGGTCTCGACATACCTTGTATAACCTCATTTCTCTTTATATATTCTTTGAACCAATGGGAAGTATACTGATAACCACGATTATTATGTATCAAGGTCTTATTTGGTAACAGTTGACCTTCAATTTGCTTAAATGTTTCAGCTACGAGGTGGTTCTTATTGGAAATTCCTAATTTCCACGCAATAATTTTCTTCTCCCATAATCCAAAACTGCACTCAAATAGGCTTTAGAGTGGTTATTGTATTTTAATTCTGTTACATCAGTTAACAGGACTTCATTTGCTTTATAAGTTTTTTTGAATTCGCGATTTAACACATTTTCAGCTACATTTTGTGGTTTATGCGGTTTATAGTTGTTTATGGCAATATAAAAGTACAGAAAAGGGAGGTGCGGATGTTTTTTTGGACTTTTTCAAACAATTAAACCTAGTTTCTTTCTGTAATCAATCGGACTGAGACCGCCTAGAGACAATTTTATTCTTTTGTTATTGTACCAATGCAGGTAATCATCAAGTAGTTCAATGAATGCGTCAATTGAAATATTGTCCCATTTAAAGCCATAGAAGAACTCATTTTTAAGTCTACCGAAAAACCCTTCGCAAGCTGAGTTATCCGGTGAACATCCTTTTTTAGACATGGACTGTGTCAAACCGTTGGTTTTAATCCTTTCAATCCAACCTGGCCATCTGTAGTGAGCTCCGCGATCAGAGTGTATGATTGGCTTTGAATTATCAGCGAGTGTATCAAGTGCCTGATCAAACATACTATTAACGAGCTCCGCATTTGGTTGTGTACTGATAGTCCAACTAACTAAGGCCCCGTCAAAACAATCGATAATGGGCGATAGATAGATTTTTCCGGCGGGAATACGAAATTCTGTAATGTCTGTCAACCACTTTTTGTCAGGTGCTTCAGCTTTGAAATTTCGTTGAATAAGGTTAGGTGTCGCGGGAGTAATTTCACCTGCATATGAACTATATTTCTTTTTAGTTACTGAATGAACAATGAGTTTTTCTTCCTTCATAAGCCGTCTAACAACTTTCTCGGAAACAACAATATTTTGCTTTTTTAGAACGTCATGCATACGACGATAGCCATACGTACGACGACTTTCAATAAAAATATCTTTAAGCATTACCCTTAGATCAGCATATTTATTCGGAAGCTTAGCCTGACTTCTGTGGTAAAAATAACTACTCTTAACTAAATCCAAATTCTCTAGTAAAAGTGCCAATGGATAAAAGGTTTTTAATGCATCAATCACTCTTGTTTTTTCCTTGTTGGAGAGATGTTTTGGATTGATGCCACATTCTTTTTTACAAGTTCGGCAGACTTTTCCAAGATATCTTTTTCCATTCGTAGTCGATAAACTTCCTGTTTTAAAACATCAACTTCATTTTTCAACCCTTCTAGTTGAGGGCTATCAGGCATATTCGTCATATTAGGTGGAAGCTCCTCTCCGATGAGCTCCTCTTTCCAATCATAGAGCGTTTTACGGGTGACCTGCAGGCGCTCAGCAATTTTTTGGACAGAGGTTTCTCGGCTCACAAGATGGATAACGGCCTCTTTTTTCTGCTCTTGAGAATAGGTTAACTTACTTCGCCTGATTTTACGAGCTTCAGGTGCAAGTTCTTTACACCAATCGCTAAGAATGTTTCTATCTGGATAACCCAACATGCGAACAGTTCTAGAATAATTGCGACCGTATTCGATATAGTGATTAACAGCAAACTGCTTTTCTTCTTGCGTAAATTCACGTTTTCTTTTTGAAGTCTTAGAAAGATCACCATTCTCTTCATATTCCTTAAACCATTTGTATAAAGCTTTTGAAGAAGGATAGCCTAATTCATGAATGACTGACGCCAAAGAGTGTTCGTATTTGATGTAAAGTTTTACAGCTTTCATTCTTTCTTCGTAAGAGTACATGGACATTCTCCTGACTTATAGTTGTCCAAGATTATGTCCGCACCTCCAACTATGTACTTCTCTATTGCAAAACACAACCACACTTTCTTCTCTTTCTTTGCTAATCCTTTTCTTGTGCTTTTGATGGAGAATAACTCTTTTCTTGAATAGTATTCCGCTTTAGTTCTCTTGAAATTGTTGATTTTGCACGATTTAGTTGCTTAGAAATATATCCTAAAGACTTTCCTTGCTCATGCAATAGGAATATTATTTCGCGTTCATTAAGGGTAAGATGACAATATGAATTCATAGTTTTCTTCCTTTCTGTAGATGGTAGTACATCCATTTTAAAGGAAAACTATGGATCTTTTTTTTAAATTTTTATGTGTTGCCCTTAAATTGTAAATTCGTCGTAAAAAAAGATGCGAATGATTTCTCATCCACATCAGAATTCGGAGAACCGATTTTTGGTCTACTTTTTTGGGGGGTCGGTACAGGTGCCTGCCGCTTTGAATGTACCATTGAATTAAAAATGATAATCAGTTGTTCATCATTATTCAGCACAAAAAAATATTATAGAGATTTTTTTAATTTTTGAAAGTTATTAAAAATATTTATTATATTCGAATATAACAACAAATTTACTTTATAAATTTTTGTCATGAATTTAGTTTTAGAATTGGTCATACTGATTGATTTATACAAATTACCTAAATCGTTATTTAAGAATGGATATTCTTCTTCAATTTTTTTTACTATAGTATTTATCGTATTTGAATTTAAAAAAACAGTACTCCCCTTAAATCTTAAAAAATTGTTGAAATTACCTATATATTCTGCAAATATTTGTGTACCTAAAGAATTTTTAATAAGATCAAAATCTTTTGTAAATATTTTATTTTTATTTTTTTTAAAATTATTTAGTATACGAATATACGCGTAAACAGAATCAATTCGCCTAATACTAAAAGAATTAGAGATAGAGGTCGGTCTTTGTACGTAAAAAAATAAAGTTTCAGGAATTATCATAGACTTTTCAGTTACAAATAAATAATTGAAAATGAATTCTCTATCCTCACCATTAATGCAATCTTCCTTAAATCGAATATTAAACTCATTTATTTTATTTATATCAAAAGCTATACTCGGCATTGATATTTTTATTTCATCATTTAGTATTTTTAATATAGATGAGCTATTTGTAACTATCTCAAAACAATCATTATTTCCAGTTTCTAAGTCAATAGGAGATTCATTAATATCAAATACTCGTTCAAACTGATAAAACAGAATGTCAAAATTTAATTCCATATTATAATATTTCGTAAGTATCTCAATCAATCGAGGAGAGACAAAATCATCTCCATCTAAAAATATTACGAATTGACCTGAAACGTAGTCTATGCCTTTGTTCCTAGCAGCTCCTACTCCCCCATTTGTCTGCTTTATTACTCGCCAGTCATAAAAATTACTCTTTTGCAGCAAACTTTCTGCAACAATGACACTATTGTCTTTTGACCCATCATCAACAATTATTATTTCAAAATTTTTATATGTTTGATTTAGCAAGCTATTTAAACAAATCGCTATATAATTTTCTAAATTAAACATAGGAATTATTATACTAAATTTCAAAATAAATCACCTACAATTTTCTCAAGATAAATGATTTCAATAATGTTATTAATCCAAAAATAGGTTTGTAGTTAATAAAAATTATAATGAAGAATAAAATTAACTCAATAATATATAATTGGGGTCCAGTCAATATAAATAACAATACAACCTGTATCAAATAACAAATTATTGATCCAATTAATTGAGGGATATTGATATCAATTTTTACATATTTACGTGTATCAAAAATCCTTAGAAAAAACATCACAAAAAAACTAAAAGCGGTACTAATCCCTGCACCAATTGCTCCTAGATAAGGTACTAAAATCATACTAACTAATATAGAAGATATTCCTGCAAATACTGATGTAATAAATGTACCCTTAGTCTGTTTAGAAGCTTGATAAATAGTTCCATAAAATCCAGACAAACTTTCAAAAACCACACCTAACAGCAAGAATGGTACTATTTGCCAACTTAAAAAATAACTATCGGCTACTACAATACTTATCAATGGTTTTATGATTACTACAATAAAACTGGCTCCCACTAAAAGTACCAACCAATATAAATTAAATATATTTGAATAGAATGATTTTCTATCATCTGAATCATATTCTTCAAATGATGATAATTGCCATGCTTGAGTAAAAATATTGGCAACCAAAGATATAATAGACGGGACTTTACTAGCAACGGCATATAGTCCATTAGCACTTGCTCCTACATAAAAAGCAACAAAATATCTTGTTGAACCATTTATAATCCACCACATAGCTGAACTTGGAACAATTGGTAAAGAAAATGCTAACATTTCTTTTTGCAACTGTAAGTCTATTCTGAAGTGTTTAATTCTCTTGTATCCACTCACACATAGGAATATAAACACATTTGAAAAAGCAGCTGCTATTATCATTGATGAGATATATCCATTAATCTTGAAATTAAAATATACCAGTAAAATTAAATTTGAAACAACTGTTACTATCGTCATTAGAATACCATTTAATGCAAATTGACGAACTAATCCCAGCCCTCGTAAGTATTGAGAATATAACTCATTAAACATTTTTACAATTAGTAATAAAATGAATAAAAACCCATAACTTTCAAATAATCCTAATTTTATAATAATCGGTGATATAAGAATTAATATAATGGACAGAAAAATAGCATGCATATTAATATTACTAAATATTTTGTTTCTATCCAGTTCATTTTTATTATCTATTGTGAATCGTAAAGCTGCTTTACCTAACTCTATAGTTAGAAATGGTAAAAGCAAATTCACTGTAGTTGTTATTAAATCTACTGTCCCATACTCAGCAGTTGTTAATACATGTGTATATAAAGGAACCATAAGAAAAGTTATCAATCGACTCCCGAATGATCCAATGGTAAATATTAAAGAATTTCCTACTAAACGTTTATATTTATTCATTTTTGTCTCTCTTCTAATTCTATTTAATTGCCTCTACTATATATTTAATCGAATCATTTCGTAAAATATCTAACTTACCCGATACTTCTGCAAATTCAATTTTGTTAATATTATCCACTTGAAAATTCTCATCATAAACTATTCTTGATTCTAAACCTATTAAATTCAATAAATCAATCATTCTACTACCACGACTAGAATGAGGAACAGTTAAAAACTCTTTTTCAAAAATAACGGAGAATACTGTGCCGTGAAACGAAGATGTTATTACAAATGTCGCATTTTTAAACAAGCTTAAAAATTTTTCCGGCCCATCTGAAGAAAAACTATATTCATGGTTAACAAATTCCTTGCTTTCCGAATAGCTAATTATTCGTAGATTTTTCTCAATTGCTAATTTATTAGCCACATTAATTATCGCTTCACTTTTCTGCAAGTCATATACCAAAATATACGGTTCAGTTTCGATTTTACTAGTAATAACCTCCCCCCACTCCTCTTGATTTAAGAGTAGTGTGGGATCTAGCGTTACTTCAATATTTTCTGAAGTTAAACTGGATAATAAATCTTTAGCTGATGATTCTCGAACGGAAATAGAATCAAACTTTGGTAACTCCTCTTTAAATACTTTTTTATATTTGTCATCTTCCACACTATTAGCAATACTGCATGCATAAGCAATTTTTTTACTAGAAACTGGAGCAAAATCAAGAAAATAGGCTTTTTCAGAAAATTTAAAAAAGTCTGGATTCCATACTTGATCGCTACCAACGAAGTAATAATCAAATTTTGGCAATTTTTTATTTAAATCTTGATAACTATAGATAGACTCCTCTGTTAAATTTAAATAATTTTGTCTAAATTGATTAAAAGATTTTCTTCTTTTATAATTTCTGTTGAATGTCAGAGTTTTCGCAATTATTCTTTTCATAGTACTAATAGCACCGTCCAGATGAAAAGATTTTTTAAAGTTTATACCCACAGAATAAGGTTGTTCTAATTCATATGGTCTAAAATTCAATACATTAACTTCTAAATTGTTTTTTTCAAGGATTGATTGCAAGGCATAAATTTGTAATAAAGCTCCATAGTTGTCTGCAAATTGAAAGGATAAAATACTCGCTTTTTTCATAGATAATTACTCCCTTTTGTTTTTATACCATACGGTAATGCTATAGCTATAAAATAAGTAAACAACGCAAATACATCATATAAAGGATTTCCGGTCATTCCCCACAATATAAATAATAATTGTAAGCCTATGGATAAGCTTAGAATCATCTTAGTGGTAGTATTCAGATAAGTTTTAAATGCCAACTGAGTCTTTATAAACGTAAAACCAATTAACATTATAAAGAACAGAAATCCAAAAATACCATTTTCTCTTAATACTTGAATATAAATATTATGACCGTGACCAGCACTAAACTCTTGAATGGTACTATATGTACCATTACCAAAAATTGGATTATTTATAAAATCATTCCACATTGCTCTATACATAGGAAATCTTCCGGAACTTATATCATCTTGAACCATTGTCCTTTCCAAAATATTATTACCAATATCTGTTCTAAATAGTACTAGTAAAAATGCAATTATTATAACTATTATTGGGAAAATAATTTTGTATTTTTTTTCATAGTTAATAGCAAATAAGTAAATCGTTATTAAAATGTTAAAAATTAGAAATCCTCTTTTTTCTGTCAAAAATATAAGATAAAAAACAAACAAGTATGCAGTTAAATATAAGTACTTTTGCTTTTTTTCATTTCCATATAAAAATTTTATTAATATAAGTATTAATAATATAGACATTATAAAACCATTGATTCCAGATTGACTGGTGAAGCCAACTAAAACATTCAATTGAACAAAATTAGTAGCTCTGACAAGTTCCTGTCCAAATAAATGTAAATTATTAATTGATATCAAAATGTTGGGGGCAACAATTTGTATAACTGAACCTAAAGTGAAAATAATACATATTACTTCCATATTTTTTATGAATTGCTCTGCCCAATTTTTATTATCTGATAAAATCAAATAATTCAGCCAAAACAATATTACAGTTACAACATATTGAAATGATTCAGATTGATTTTCACTGATAAATGCTCCAATAACTAAAAAAATTAGAAAACCAATCCATGATAAATTTTCGATATTTAATTTAATTTTAAGATTACCTCTCATCAGTAAATAAAATAGATCAAAAATAAATAATACTATTCCCCAAACAGCAGTATAGTATGGCACAAACCATATACCAAACAAAAATGAACTAATAGTAAAAATTAATAAATCATCTAAGAATGTATGCTCTTTTTTGTAGATTAATTCTGAAAAATCATCCATTCATACT
Source organism: Aerococcus sp. 150760013-2 (assembly GCF_053627715.1). NCBI lineage: Bacteria > Bacillati > Bacillota > Bacilli > Lactobacillales > Aerococcaceae > Aerococcus > Aerococcus sp. 150760013-2. Next base: position 13,104 of record NZ_JBSEYI010000012.1, on the reverse strand, counting down.
TTCTTCCTTTCCAATAATGTCTACTCTTAATCGTAATTCTATCTATCAATAATTTCATTGTAATTTTCAATCGCTAAATTTGTAGATTGATCCCAATTATGAAACCTATCAACAAATTCTATTCCATTAATCCCAAGTGAAGGAGCTAATACTTTATTTTCTAAAATATTCTTCATAGTTTTAGCTACGCTATCTGAATTATCCTGTACTAACCATCCGAATTTATATCTTTTAATTACTGCATTCAAGTTAACTCCTGGAGTAATTAAACAAGGTATCCCCATTGACAAGGCCTCCAAAACTCCCATAGATTGTCCTTCAGATTTAGAAAGTAACGTGAAAACGCTGGTTACCTTCAGTACCTTATTTTTTTCTTCTCCATAGACTGGATCATGAATAAATACTATATTTCCTAAATCAAGTTCTTTCACCATATCATCTAAATTTTTACGGCTACCATTAATACTTGGTCCGTATATATGCATTTGAGCATTATGTTCTAAAAACGAACCTTTAATTTTACTTATAGCTTCTATTTGTATATCTAACCCCTTATTCGCAATATCTAATCTTGAAATAGATGTAAAAATAAATGGGTGTTTCGCTTCGGTATCCAAAGATGTTGATTCACTATTCTGGCTAATAGCGTTAGGGACTACAAAATATTTTTTGTCCCAAAAAGATGAGTTTTTTGCTTCTTCTTCAGAAAGATATTGAATACGCTCTGAATATCTTATAAGCTTATTAAAAAAAAGATAATCTCCTATTTTTTTCTTAATTCTTTTTCGATTATGTGCATATTTTGTCATACCCCCATGTGGTACTAAAATATAAGGAATATTATTTTCCCTCAATATTTTTGAAATTTTATAATGTAGTGGGATATATGTGCTATGAAAAATTACTAAATCAATACTATCTAATATAGATAATAAACGATTTAATTGAAATTCCTTTGCGTATGAATAATCTAATATCCTAAAATGTTTTGAATTTTCTTGCTTTTTAATAACTTCTTTATCTACTTTTTTACTTAGTAATAAGGTTGCGGAAAAATTGTTTCTTTTATTTTGATGTTCAATTATTTCTGGAATGACGGTTGATAATCCAGAATGTCCTGAAAAATCAATTGGAGCTATATGTAATACATGCACTTATAACTCTCCTTTCTAGATTTATCTTGTTGATTCTGCTTTCTCCCAAAAAGGTTTGACTTTTCCAGTAAGAATATTATATACACCATGGATTTGAGCAAAAATCGTAATACAATAATATGATATTAAATTTGTACTCTTATAAGGCCATTGGTATTTTCTATCTAAAAAACCTATTAAATAAAAAATAATTTGCATTACGAATATCACCAGAAAATATTGATTTTCTAAGCCAATTAATAAACTTAAACTGAAAAGTAAAATTTGAGACAACCATAATAAATATCTACTTGTTCTATGACCTAAATAAAAATAGGTATACCATTTGTATTTGAAGGCATTAAGTATTTGTATATTTGGAAGAATATTTCTAAGTATCCCTCGATTCATTCTTACCTTTCTCTTGTATTCATCCTCTATGGTCTCTCCGGCTTTTTCATAAGCAATAGCATCAGGATTAAATTTTGCTTTTTTTCCCTGTAATGCAAATAACCTAGGAAAATTACCATCATGTGATTGGATTGGATCTAAGTCTATATATTCTTTATTTCTACATGCATAAATAGAGCCATTTCCTGCGGTTATTGTTTGTATACTACTTTCAATTCGTCTCATCTCTAAATCTAGATTCCAATAAGTACTTTCCGACGTACTACTCATACTTGTGTGTTCATTTACATAAACTAAATTCCCACATACATAGTAAATATCTTCGCTAACAAAAGTACTAATTAGTTCTCTAATTGCGTTTTCTCTAAACAAAGAATTGGCATCTGTCATAATTAAAATCTCAGTATTCACCAGCTTTTGTGCCTCATTTTGGGCATTAGTCTTACCTTTTCTTTCACGTGCCTCATATAACTCCATGTTTAGCATTGGATGAGATATAATAAAATCCCTAACAATATTATTAGTTAAGTCATTACTATTATCACTGGAAATCAAATATTTAATTCGTTCACTTGGGTAATCGTTCATAATTACGTTTTCTAACTTTTCTTTTATTACTTTTTCCTCATTATGAGCAACTATCATTACTGTAACGGTCGGTAAGTAATCATAATCTTTTTTTGTATATTTATTTTTAAAAAAAGTTTTTTTCAAGAATATTAAGCTCACTGGATAGCCAATCATCGCCCAAAAAATTATAAACATACTTAAGACGAATATAACGTAAAGAAATATCATTCTGTATCTCCTTTTTTCAATACCACGTCATTATATTTCATCATATATACGTTGGCCGGATATTCAAAGTCTGATTCATTGTTTATTTTATTTAAATTATTTATTATTTGTTTAGGAATATTAACTCCAACTTCATATGCATGTGGGTAACCTCCACCAAATCTAGGATTTACTTCAGAAATAAAGAATTCTCCATTCTTTAGAAATACATCAATATCAATAACGCCTTTATAGCCAGCTTTCTCTACAAATTCGATAATCTGCTGTTGTAATTTATCAATATGTTTTGATACGGATTTATCAGTTTCCCCCGCCCGCATTAATAATTTTTCTTTTATAAATAATCTCGACACTTTTCCTGTATACATGTCTGCATAGACATCCACGCCATATTCTCCCTCATCCATTAATTCTTGAATTAAGAGATCATCATATCTATTTAACAAATCATTTAATTGTTCTATATTCTCTACTTTATTAATGTTAATACTTGCACTTCCTAAAACAGGTTTAACAAATACTGGAAAATTAATCTTATTAGCTTCTAGATCTATCTTAAATTTTTCCACATCAATATAACTTTTAACTGCATTGAATCCTAATTCTTCCACGAAATTAGAGAATTCAAATTTATCAAAGGATAGCTCAACCAAGTTTTCATCTGAAATAATTGGCATCACCCCTATTTCTAAAAATTTATGCGCATTTTTTGCTATTAAACTCAATTCTGGATCTATAAGAGACAAAACCCCTTGCACCTTTTCTTTTTTACATATACTTAATATTTCATCTATATAGCCCGGTGCTGTAATTTTAGGAACAATATATTGTCTGTCTGCCTCATAAAGTGCCGGTGCAAGGTCACTAGCATCAGTAGCTATAACTAAGTCTTCTTTCGAAAGTTCTTTTTTAAAGTACTGAACTATTTTATTTCTAGTTCCAACGCTTAATATTAATATATTCATATATTACTCCTAACTATTACGAATTCTACTTAGATCATCAAAAAACAGTGGAATACCACCTGTATGAATAAATAGAATATTTTTGTTGGCAATATCATTCTCACTAATAAAATTATTCATACCTGTAAAAGCTTTACCAGTATAATTGCTACTTAGGGGAATTCCATAATTTAAATAGATATTTTTAATAGTTTCATCTATTAAATCAGTAGTTTTTCCGTAAGTTCTTTCAACATAATCATCATAAAATTCAATGGATTTAGAATCAAATCTAACATTAATATTATACTCAGTTAGATATTCATTTACACTATCAATAATCGCCTGACTGCCTCTGCTCTTATCTCTTGCCACACTAACTCCAATTACTCTGACTTCAGTATCTTGATGTTTCATTTTGCCAATAGCCAATCCCGCTTGTGTTGTACCTGTTCCTGAAGCCAAAAAAATCAAATCAAAGTTTGTTTTATTTTGCTTTGACCACATTTTAATTTCATTATAAGCGTCAACATATGCTTGTGTACCTTGATTTCCATGTCCACCACCGGGTATAAAATAAACTTTTTGGTTGTTATGCTGTTTTTCATTTTCAATAATATTATTTATAGTATCTGAAACTTCTTCTATACGGCATTCTACTACTTCTGCACCGCTTAAATTTATTAAATCTCTGTTAAAATTGCTATTTTCATCAGAAATTGGCGAAACGACTATACATTTTATTCCATATTTAAAACAGAGGTTTGAAATAATTCTGCAATGATTAGATACTTTACTACCATAAGTCACTACCACATTAAAATTACCTGCTAAAATTTCATCAAAAAAATACGTAGCTTTTCTAGCTTTATTTCCTCCAAAAGAGAAAGGGATTAAATCATCTCTCTTTATATATATATTATTTGACTTATGATCTTCAGCAATAAACTCTATATCACTTAAAATATTTTCTGGATAAATAATATTATTTTTAAAATCTTGTTCTTCTACACTGAAGTAGAATACATCATATAAATTCCCATCTCTCATGGAATATTTCGCTATTTGCCCTTCTTTAATCATACTCATTTTCCGAGCCAATTTTTGCATAGGTATATTACCAACTTCAGTAGTCAAATAAACCTTAGAAAGTTTAATCTCATCAAAAGCATACCTTAACAGCAATCGTGACGCTTTAGTTGCAATATTTTTACCTTTATATGCACTCTCACCAATAGTAATATAATACTCAGCCTCAAATTTTTTATAATCAATATTAATCAAGCCGATAATTCCTACTGGATAATCATCAACCATAATAGTTGCATCAAATCTACTATCGTTACTTTGATTTTTTAAGTACCATTCTTCCGTTTTCTTTACTTCTAATGGCAAATCATAATGTAAATACTTATTATTATTATTATCATTTATCCATTTAACTTTTAACGGAACATCACTGAACTGAAACTTTTTTAAGGATACTTCCATTATTGCTTATCCTCCAAATATATGCTTTCTGGTTTTAATATTTTTAACAATGTCTTTAATAAAATTTGTAAGTCTAATAGTAAGGAGAAATTATCGATATAATAGTTGTCAATTTTAATTCTTTCATTCCAACTAACAGAATTACGGACTTTTACTTGTGCCAATCCCGTTATGCCTGGACGAACAATAAATCTCTTTTTTGCCCACTCTGGATAATTTACAAATCCTTCATAGGGGTGATAAGTAACAGGTGGACGCGGACCAACTAAACTCATATCCCCTTTAAAGACATTAATGAGCTGTGGTAACTCATCTAAACTTGTTTTTCTTAAAATTTTTCCGATTTTAGTGATTCTAGAATCATTTTCTTCCGATACTTTTAATCCAGTCCCAATTTTTTCAGCATCAGTAATCATTGTACGAAATTTTATGATTTTAAATTCTTTACCATTCAATCCTAACCTTAATTGTTTAAAGAAAATTGTTCCAGTTGAATCAATTTTAATAATAAATGCAATTACTAATAATATAGGACTTAAAATTATTAAAGCTACAAACGACGCCACAATATCAAAGGCTCTTTTGATAAATTTTTGAATCATGATTAAAACACACCTTTTATAATTTCAATTACTCGTTGCTGCTGTTCGTTTGTCATCTTAGAATCTGATGGTAGACATACACCATTTTCATAAAGTGATTGTGCTACGTTTCCACCAATGAAATCATATTCCTCAAAAACAGGTTGCATATGCATTGGTTTCCAAACTGGTCTTGATTCAATATTCTCTTTTGCTAATGCGTCAATAATTTCGATTGGTGTGATGACCTGTGGATCTACGGTAAATGCACTTAACCAATGATTTGACGTCTCATAATCATGATCCGGGACCATTGTAATTGCATCATTATCTTTAAATCCTTCGGCATATTTGTTATAAATTGCTCGTTTTGTGTCTACACGGTCAGCTAAAACTTTTAGTTGTCCTCGTCCAATTCCAGCACATACATTACTTAAGCGGTAGTTATAGCCAATATCTTTATGTTCGTAGTGTAATGCCTGTTCTCTAGCTTGAGTTGCCCAGTAACGTGCTCTGTCGATACCTTCCTTATTATTTGAAACTAACATACCGCCACCTGAAGTAGTGATAATCTTGTTACCATTGAATGAATATATACCATAGTCACCGAATGTTCCTGTCCATTGGCCTTTGTATATAGTTCCTAAACTTTCAGCTGCATCTTCAATCAATGCAACACCATGTTTATCACAAATTTCTTTAATTTGATCAATTTTACTTGATACACCGTAAAGATGTACGACAACCACTGCTTTTGGTGTATATTTTTCAAATGCTAGCTCTAGTAGTTCAGGATCCATATTCCATGTATCGCGTTCAGAATCAATAAAAACTGGGATAGCCTTCTCGTATCTGATTGGGTTTGCAGTCGCAGAGAAAGTAAGAGTTTGACAAAATACGATGTCACCTTCACCCACTCCAGCTGCTTTTAAAGCTAAATGAATTGCAGATGTACCAGAATCCAGAGCCAAAGCATTATCAATACCAACCATTTTTGAAAGTTCATTTTCAAATTCATTTACATTATGGCCTAATGGTGCAATCCAATTTGTATCAAATGCCTCTTTAACAAATTCGCGTTCGAACCCTTCATCGCTCATGTGTGGTGAAGATAGTAAAATTCTTTCTGACATTTTAATTCGCTCCCTTTTAAAAATTCAATTGATTTCTAATAACATATTTAAATATTTTCTGAACTGGGTTATAACTTACTGCCGTCCTAATATTATACCGATTACATTTACATAGGAAAGTTTCTAATGCTAATCGCATATGAGAAACGATTATATAGGCTAAATCGTGTACATATGAAAAAATTTCCTTGTTAGGGAAATTTAGACTCTGAATTTGCCCATAATAATCCTGACATGGGTATAAACCAAAACTACGTGAGCATACAATATCATTTCTGTTACTCTTCCACCTTGATAATGAAATGGCCGCCGATTAGACAGATGCTTAACGACAGCTCTACCGCTCTTAAATCATTTTAGCTGTTATATTTGACCATAAATGGTTCCATCAAGTGAGGTATAATTTCCCATCCTCCAGTCTATTTTGGATAATTCTTCATTATTATAGCAAAGAAACATTACGTTTTAGGCACAATTTTCATTTTTTCTAGATAATTATTAAATTCTTCTAAAGTTCTCATAATATGAATGAAGATAACTCCAATTTAGAATACATAGTTTTTAAATAAACGTTCAGGGACGAGACTATAAGGAGGTAGACCTGATATGACGTTTTTGAACCTCATGTCCATATTAATGAGCCGAGAAATAGGCGAGCGTCTTAGAAGGTATTGACTCACTAGCGTGATTTCTATGTAATGTCTTACGTAATTAACCGTTAGTAACTTTTTAATTAACAATTCAATCATGACTCAAATAATAACATATTATCACAAATTCTGAACTATTTGAGCAGACTGTCATATATACGAACCATATCATCTATTTTCCCGAAATATTCCTTAGGTACCATACTAAAAAGCATCAAACCTATTCCTCTAATGGTTTTGATGCTTTATTGGATTAGCTTCTTTCAAATTCTCTAAGTACTTGTCCTAAATGATTTGCGGCCAGCTGATCACCTGCTTGATTGCTTGATACCAAGACGCGGTGGCTTGGAATTATGATAGCTATGGGATTGCTATTGATAGCTCCAATCATCTCATTAGCTGTTCCTTGTCCTTTTGTTTGACGGGCTTTTATTCTTTCTACTAATTGATCTATGGTAATCATTTCTCCAAAAGGGATTTTTTGTAACTCCGACCAGACATCTTGCTGAAAGGCTGTCCCTTGGGGCATTAATTGAAAATCGACTGTTTCAAATGGTTGCTTTTTAAAGTATGCGTCCAACCATTTAATTGCTTGATCGATAATGGTTGATTGATGGTGTGTAACCGATTGAACATTATCAAGGTCAAACCTCCCACCATAATTTGCTTGCTTTTCAAACCATGTGCCTAATAATCCATGATCATTCGCTAATAATGTGATCTTGCCTAATTCAGATTGATAAGAGTATTTATATAACATGAGAGAACTCCTTTAAATATGATGATTTATATTATAACAGAGTCCTAGTTGTTGGCGAGTAATTCTTTACTGGTATATATAGCAGGTTGATGGGCTTTACCGTTTATGAATTTTGTCATTTCATTATAGATACACTATCAAAAATTTAAGCAAGAAATGGCTTCGGCCGAATAAGAAAGCAAAAGAGTTAATTGACACATGATATCAATCAACTCTTTCATTTTTATTTCTTTATAGCCTTCAATACCTTTTGCGCTCGTTGTCAGGTTTTACGATTGGGACTTTTCATCCGGCGCCGTGCACTAGCTAGATCCATTTTTTCTGCCATCCTTCTGCCTCCTAGATATTTTATTCCAACCATCTTAAATCGTCATGATTACGGTTTAAGATTATGCATTTATTTTACTTGCTGCCAATATGTCTGTCACCTAGGTTAAGAAAAAATTAAAAAAGGAGAGCAAATATAAGATGTTTGTCTCCTCTTCTAATAGATTACTATAAGACAGCTAAAGATATGACCTGGTAAGAGAAAACAAGGACTAGAAAATGTTCTTTTACCACTACTTGATTTATCGTCTTTCCCTTTATCTATCTAATCAAGCTTTCATTTTAAACCATCTATACATCCTTAGTCCTATCTGTATTTTCTCTTAAGGTTAAGACACCATCATTCATTTCATAGACTTTATCGCGTTGGTCTATTAAACGAAGATCATGAGTAACCATGATGGTCGTTTTATTTTCTTGTTTGGTCATTTTGGCCAAGATATCCACCACATCCATCGCACGTTTAGAATCTAGGCTGGCTGTTGGTTCGTCAGCAAAGATGATTGAAGGGTTATTGTAGAGAGCGCGCGCAATTGCTACACGCTGCTTTTCACCCCCAGAGATTTGCTCTGGAAATTTATTTTTTAATTTTTCAATACCGAGTAATTGCAATAAATCTAATGGACTTTTCTCTTTTTTAGATAGTTTATCGACTAATTTCAATTGATCAGATACTTTTAGGAATGGAATAAGGTTTGACGCTTGTAGGATAAATCCTACTTCTTCAAAACGAATGCGCGCCCGCTCTTTTTCTTTCTTTTCACTAAAGGGTTTGTCATTAATCATGACCCTACCTTGTGTTGGTTCCTGTAAGCCGGCAGCAATACTTAAAAAGGTACTTTTTCCTGAACCAGATGGCCCGATAATAGCAATAAATTCACCTTTCTCTGCTGTAAATGACGTTTCTTCAAGGGCCATAATTTCTGTATCCCCATCTTTAAATTTTTTCTGTACATTTTCAATTGTTAATACACTCATAATGACCTCCTAGGCGATTGCTCTTGCTGGATCGACGTTCACTATTGTTTTCACTGAGAATAAAGCACCAATTAATGAACAAAGTAAAATCAAACCGCCAACTGCTATAAAGAACGGCCAATTGATTTGGGTTGGCACCTGAGCAGGTAGGAAATAAATGCTCAAAATGGTCACCGCAACGCCTAATACTAGACCTATTAATGTAAGGATAAAGGTTTGCACAACCACAGAACGACCAATTGTGCCTGTTGAAATACCTTGAGCTTTCATCACGCCGAATACGTCAATTTTTTGAATAGTGAGTACGTAAATAAAAATACCAATCACAACTGCTGCAATTAAAATTAAAAAGCCAATCATGAAAATAAATGTGAGTAACTGGGCGCTATATCCTGGTAAATTATTGATAAAATCTGCCGTTGACCATACTGCCAAATCGTCTGGTAGGTCTGTTGCTTCACCGCGTACGATAATAGCATTAATCATTTGATTATCCGCTTCTTGCCCTAATTCACCTTCAGGCATTTGGCTATTATCTGATTTATTCGATGTATTCAATGAAGCATTTTGGATGTTTCTAAAAGCATTTTGTGTGATATGAACCATCGGCGCGATACTGTATTTCGTATTTGTCGTTAATCCCACAACTTCAAACGCTTGTCCTTCAATTGTTACAGTAGCCCCTATTCCTAGGCCATATTGTTCAGTTAGACTATCATCAATTAAAGCTTCATTATCAGCGTTCACCTGACGGCCTTCAGTCACTTCAGGTGCAATAAAGTCATCAAAATTAATACCAAATAGGAAAATAGATAGTTGTTCATCGCTTTCGATATTATCTGAATTCATATTGGTTGGCATCTGTAGTAATGAAGCCTTATTATCAGCATCAATGGTATCATAATCTTCTTCATTAATATTAGAACGACTTATTGTCCCATCTGCTTCTTCTGTCAAGATGATTTGGTCAGCCTGCCACTGGTCAATCCCCATTCGATTCTCCATCGCTAGGCCATAAGCCAAACTAATTAAGAAAAAAACCAAAAAAGCAATCAAAAACATGACCCCAACAACCAAACTATACTTTTTCTTTGCATATAATATTTCTTTAATGGCTAAAAACATTCTTACTTGCTTCCTCTCTCTATCTGTTGAATCTAATTATTCATCGTCAAAAATTCAATTACTAATGTAAGTCAGATGTGATGACTAGTGTCCATAATATGCTTCTGGCCACATGACAATCGTTGGACCTACATCAAAGGTATAGCCATCTACTGCCATCTGGTTCATCTTACCGCCCGGTAACGATTCTTTCTCAAAGATTTCAACTTGGTACCCTGCATGCTGCAAGCGGATAGCTGCAGATAAACCACCTATCCCTGCCCCAATGATTGCGATTCTTTCTTTAGCTGTCATGTTATTGGTCCCCTTTTATAGATCCATTTTATTATTTTATCAGTTGATAAGTTTTATTAACAACAGATTACCACTTACGGTATGACTTATCAAGTATAGGAGATTTATGCATGGCTTTTTTGTGGAATCAAGCTATAATATTAAATAGAGAGGAGTTCATCTCATCATGTCCTTAAAAGATTCTTCAAGCAGAAGTCGTATTATTGAAGTTGCACGAAATATGTTTATGTCAAGTGGTTATAAGGCTACCTCTACTAGAATGATTGCGAAAGAAGTTGGGATTACACAACCAAACTTATATTATCATTTTAAAAACAAGGAAAGTCTTTATCTTGGGGTTTTAGATGAAATAGGTGGGGAAGTATACACTGACCTATTGGCGATTGTTGAAAATGACCAACTTGATCTAACTGGTAAACTATTACAAATGTCTTATTATCTACAAGATAACCAAGACATGGATATCTATACTATGATGCAAGATATGCAAGCAGACATTTCCATTGAAAGTAGACGCATCCTATACCAAATCTTTCAAGAAAGTTATAAACGGCCATTCATTTTATTATTTGATGATTACGAAAAGCAATTAAAACATCAGCTCACTGGAGAAAAAATTGCTACATATTTCTTTGTTACACTGGCCCCTTATATTTCTTCTAAACACACAATCAGCAAAACGATTGCTTTAGAGGAAATGATTGATTTATTTCTGCACGGGATTATCTAATAGAATAAGTTGTTTCTTCCGAGAAAACCTCCCGACTACCGGGTCAAAAAAAGAGATTGTTCTGAGAGGTTTTAGATTAGTTCAATAGGTAGTTGGGCAGTGGTGCATACAAGGAGGTCATTTTAATGTTATCAATCATTACAACCGCTCTAAGTGTGTTTACATTTGTTATTGTTTCTTTCATGCTATGGTTTTATTTTAAACCGTTCTTTATGGGTACATGGTATATATTCTTAGCCTATGTCGTAGTATGCTTGATCATAGGAGCAGTTAAGGAGTTCAATGCAGGGCGTTCTGCTAAAGACAAAGAAAAGCAGGAGCAGGACCTGTAGCATCAACAATAATAACTACACTATGGAGCTTAGCAGATTATACTGCTGGGCTCTTTTTATTGTGTATAAGCCTCTATATGCCTGTATAAGACCTTGCATGCACTCCCTACGTTCGCCCTTGAGATATTTTATTTCGCAAATTTTACCGCATTTGCCGACGAAATGATAAAACACATAAAAGAAGTATACGCAAATATATTTAAACCGTCTTAGAATGCAAATATGAGCTTATTGGGAATCTTATAATATATTAAACATGTATGAACAAATATCAATTTTACGCATCAAAATTTACATATTTAAGCATCAATAGGATCAAATGTCAGTTCATATAAATTTTTATCATCCAAATTAGCGAATTCTTCAATATTTACTCGGTACATAATTTTAATTTGCTTTTTGGAGAGTTGATTATAGTAGCTTATATTAATATGCATAGTGGTTTCATAACCATTGTTTTTAGCTGTATTTTGAAATTCTTCAAGCACTTTTTTACCAATGGGTATTAAATAATATTTATCAATAGGTAAAACATTAAGGTGTTTTTCTTGTATAACTTCGTTTTCATTTAAATAGACTTTTATATCTATATATTTAGCAGTTCCCCTGCCTAAATTTTGTAGTTTAAAAGCAGTATTTACATAGTCAGAATCAGCTTCAGTTAGATTTCTTAATTTTAAACTTTTTCCTTCTTGTTCCATAAGAATTTGATCGAAAGCCAAGTATGGGATAAAAGACATTTTAATTTGTTTGATTTGTATCATTACCGAAATGAGATATAACATTGCCATGATGAATGTCCCGATTGAACCAACTGCTTGTATAATATTTATCATCCAATTCTCCTTTTGAAATAAGTAATCTTTTAACTCTACCATAATACAATATATTCGTTAATTACATCGACGATACGGCTTCGAAAGAAAAATAAATAGACCATATGAAAGAAAAAAGCTATCTAAATTTTGAGCTAGCTTTTATTTATATATCCAAGGGCGTACTTATACCCTATGCGTCCCGTAAAGAGACGATAGGGTGTGCGAAAAAGCCCCCTTAGACTTAAACGTCAGGGGGCATTTTATATGTGAAATTTTCTATCGAAAATTAAGCATTCGCTTCGCTCATGCAAAAAAATCATCAAAACTACCAGCATTATCTTTATCCAAAATTAATTTTTTAAAAATCCAATTTGCATATCTACATGTCTACTTATCACAGAGCCTACATATAGCCCTGCAATAGCCCATTAGTAGCCTTGCTTAGACTGTCTCATAAAAAAGAGGGTAAAGATTTTGATTTCAAATCTTTACCCTCTCTTTTATGGTTCTATAATAAATAGTGTTGGTGAGATTCAATTGAGTCTCATCGGCACTATTTTTGTGTACGCAAAAAGAAGGACATGATATCCTTATTTCAA
>NZ_JBSEYI010000011.1:0-82385 GCF_053627715.1 Aerococcus sp. 150760013-2 | reverse complement strand
GTTGGTTCTTCTGGATCAGTTGGTTCTTCTGGGTCCACTGGCTCTTCTGGGTCCACTGGTTCTTCTGGGTCCACTGGCTCTTCTGGGTCCACTGGGCCCACTGGCTCTTCTGGGTCCACTGGCTCTTCTGGGTCCACTGGCTCTTCTGGGTCCACTGGCTCTTCTGGGTCCACTGGGCCCACTGGCTCTTCTGGGTCCACTGGCTCTTCTGGATCCACTGGTTCTTCTGGATCCACTGGCTCTTCTGGGTCCACTGGTTCTTCTGGCTCCACTGGCTCTTCTGGGTCCACTGGCTCTTCTGGGTCCGTCGGTTCTTCTGGATCCGTCGGTTCTTCTGGATCCGTCGGTTCTTCTGGATCGGTTGGTTCTTCTGGGTCCACTGGCTCTTCTGGGTCCACTGGCTCTTCTGGGTCCACTGGCTCTTCTGGGTCCACTGGCTCTTCTGGGTCCACTGGCTCTTCTGGGTCCACTGGCTCTTCTCTTACTTTTGTACCAACTTGGATGATTCGATTCACAGGATCTTTTGTAACTTCACTAGAAACCTCTACCCGTGAAACTTCTTCGCCATTTTCGTACGTTACTTCTTCTACGATGGTACGAACTCCTGGTGTTCCTTCTTGTGACTCGACTTCTTCCCCCACTAACATGTCTGGGTTCTCGACACGAATGGTATCAAATGCTACCTCTTCGGTGTGAGTCTCTTCAACTACTTCTCTTACTTTTGTTCCAACTTGAATCACTTTATTTACTGGTGCAGTTGTGATTTCATCTGAGATAACTTCTCGAGCAGTTTCTTCTCCACCAACAGTCGTTACTTTTTCAACGATTGTTCGTTCGCCTAATACACCTTCTTGGAATACTTCTTCTGTACCGACTAGTAGGTCTGGATTATTCACATACTCGATCTCAAAAGCGACTTCTTGAGTACGAGTTTCTTCACTCACTACAGTTGCAATATCTTCAATTGGAGCTGCTTTTGTTCCAACTTGAATCACTTTATTTACTGGTGCAGTTGTGATTTCATCTGAGATAACTTCTCGAGCAGTTTCTTCTCCACCAACAGTCGTTACTTTTTCAACGATTGTTCGTTCGCCTAATACACCTTCTTGGGATACTTCTTCTGTACCGACTAGTAGGTCTGGATTATTCACATACTCGATCTCAAAAGCGACTTCTTGAGTACGAGTTTCTTCACTCACTACAGTTGCAATATCTTCAATTGGAGCTGCTTTTGTTCCAACTTGAATCACTTTATTTACTGGTGCAGTTGTGATTTCATCTGAGATAACTTCTCGAGCAGTTTCTTCTCCACCAACAGTCGTTACTTTTTCAACGATTGTTCGTTCGCCTAATACACCTTCTTGGGATACTTCTTCTGTACCGACTAGTAAGTCAGAGTTGTTGACATACTCGGTCTCGAATGCTACATCTTCAGTGCGCGTTTCTTCTGTCACTTCTCTCGTACCCACTTGAACCACGCGGTTCACTGGCGCTGTTGTGACCTCATCTGAGATGACTACTCGCTCAACTTCTTCGCCTTCGACTAAGGTGACTTCTTCCACGATCGTGCGTACACCGTCCACACCTTCTTGTGTGACTTCTTCCGTTCCGACAAGTAAATCAGAGTTGTTGACATACTCAGTCTCGAATGCTACGTCTTCAGTGCGTGTTTCTTCTGTGACTTCTCGCGTGCCCACTTGAACCACGCGGTTCACTGGTGCAGTGGTCACTTCATCTGAGATGACTACTCGCTCAACTTCTTCACCTTCAACTAAGGTTACTTCTTCCACGATCGTACGGACACCGTTCACACCTTCTTGCGAAACTTCTTCTGTTCCGACAAGCAAGTCAGAGTTGTTGACATACTCGGTCTCGAATGCTACGTCTTCGGTGCGTATTTCTTCTGTGACTTCTCGCGTGCCCACTTGAACCACGCGGTTCACTGGCGCTGTTGTGACCTCATCAGAGATGATGATGCGATCGACTTCTTCACCTTCAACTAAGGTGACTTCTTCCACGATCGTGCGTACACCGTTCACACCTTCTTGCGAAACTTCTTCTGTCCCGACAAGCAAGTCAGAGTTGTTGACATACTCAGTCTCGAATGCTACGTCTTCAGTGCGTGTTTCTTCTGTGACTTCTCGCGTGCCCACTTGAACCACGCGGTTCACTGGCGCTGTTGTGACCTCATCTGAGATGACTACTCGCTCAACTTCTTCGCCTTCGACTAAGGTGACTTCTTCCACGATCGTGCGTACACCGTCCACACCTTCTTGTGTGACTTCTTCCGTTCCGACAAGTAAATCAGAGTTGTTGACATACTCAGTCTCGAATGCTACGTCTTCAGTGCGTGTTTCTTCTGTGACTTCTCGCGTGCCCACTTGAACCACGCGGTTCACTGGCGCTGTCGTGATCTCATCTGAGATGATGATGCGATCGACTTCTTCGCCTTCGACTAAGGTGACTTCTTCCACGATCGTGCGTACACCGTTCACACCTTCTTGTGTGACTTCTTCCGTTCCGACAAGCAAGTCAGAGTTGTTGACATACTCGGTCTCGAATGCTACATCTTCAGTGCGCGTTTCTTCTGTCACTTCTCTCGTACCCACTTGAATCACTTTATTTACTGGTGCAGTTGTGATTTCATCTGAGATAACTTCTCGAGCAGTTTCTTCTCCACCTACTGTCGTTACTTTTTCAACGATTGTTCGTTCGCCTAATACACCTTCTTGGGATACTTCTTCTGTACCGACTAGTAGGTCTGGATTATTCACATACTCGATTTCAAAGGCTACATCTTCGGTGCGTGTTTCTTCAACTACTGTAAGACTACTCACTCTAACCCACATCGTTGCTTTAGCTATACAACCATTTGAGTCTATAACTGTTAATTCATATTGAGTATCTTCTGTAGGGCTAACACTTGGATTTTTATCTTTTGATATGACTGTGTCATCCCCTACTTTTCGCCATTCATAAGTGAAGGTCGTACCATCATTGTCTCCACCTGTGACAGGACTCATGTAGTTTTCTCCATCAGCGTCTGTTCCACTTCCTAAGTTAATTGAATCTCCTGAATTGATTGTTGCATCAGTCAGGCTAACTTTAATAAGAGTTGGAACGTTTACATTTGGTACTGGGAAATCTTTTGTCTGATCATTACCAAATATATCTTTGTAGGTTAATTTTGCAAATTCGTTAGTGTCTGCTGGTCCTCCTGGGAAATCCGGCTTCGCTACAACTGTATATTTAAGTTGAGCACTCTCATATATTGTTCCTGGGTCCCAAGTTATTTCTCTAGTGTCAGAATTGTAAGTTGCACCTGCTGGTAATGAACTTTCAACTAAATCAAAGTTGTCACCAATTTTATCGACTACTTTTGCATTTGTCGCCGCATAGCCAAGACTTTGTGAAATTGCATTAAATATCCCTTCAAGGTCTGTAGCTGATGGAGCTGGGTAATAACCCTTATTTTGTGCTTGTGTTAGTATATTATCTGCTAGTGCCTTTTCTGTAGCATTCATGCCGGTTGTTAAACCGATAGTAAAGACATCAGCTATATTATTTTGATAGATATTTTTACCTGCATTTATAGCCCTTTGGATATGAACATGGTTAATATTCGTAGTTTCAGCATAACGATTGCCGTTACTTGCAGTTGGTAATCCATCAGTGAGCATAACCACTACTTTATTTGAGTTTGGATTTTGATTACTTGTTGGTCCTTGAATAACGGATTGACCCTGTTTAAATCCTGCTTCTGTGTTAGTTCCTCCAACTGCGGATATACCATTTATAGTATTAGTAACTGTTGTTAAGTTAGTAGATAAATTTAAGTCTGTACTCGCCTGATTTTGATTTCCATTACCAGTTGTTGATGTTGGCCCACTAAAACTTACTACAGAAACCCTACTACCAGGGATTCCATTTGGACCCAAGACTCTCTCGGCAAAGTTAATTGCTGCAAGCTTTGCATAGTCAAGTCTAGTTCTTGTTGGATTAGTTGTTGCTGTAAGATTCATGCTTCCAGATCTATCCAGCACAAGTACAACATCGACCGGAGCTTGTTGTGGCTCTCCAGTAATATTCAAATTCACTTCAAATGTTCGACATCCCGGTGTTCGTTTAGCTGTTTTATCTACTCCAATTGTATCTTGTAATCCACCTGTAGATTCTGCACTTACATGTGAGACGACAGATCCTCCATATCCTAAAAGTAATGTAAATAAAACGAATAAGGAGATAATTTTATTATATATTTTTTTCAAGCTTACGCCTCCTTTCAATGAATTCATCAAGTTTACAATTTGTTGTTTTTTTCACTTGCACCCCCCTTCAATTTACATCAGAAGTTGCCATACCTAAATAATTCCTTAAGAGGGTTGTCTCTGCCCTCCAATATGACACCGTTTTCATCTCGTATTAGCTCACCATTACCTACAGCATTCACATCGTTTGAAAAAAACGGCTCAAATAGCTGGATAAATAACGAGA
The DNA here is from genome assembly GCF_053627715.1 of Aerococcus sp. 150760013-2. Taxonomy (NCBI): domain Bacteria; kingdom Bacillati; phylum Bacillota; class Bacilli; order Lactobacillales; family Aerococcaceae; genus Aerococcus; species Aerococcus sp. 150760013-2. The sequence continues at coordinate 77,891 of NZ_JBSEYI010000011.1, read as the reverse complement.
ATACAGTTACTTCTTGTTCCGGGGCTACTTCATTAGACCTATTTTCTTCTGCAGCATTCACCTCTTGCATACTCACATTTGAGAGAATCGCTGCTATTGTTAAAATGGTTAAGAGATTCTTATATCCAGTTTTTTTCTTCTTTTCCAATCTTCTTCTTATTTTCTATAATCATAACACAATTATATTTATTTTAGTAACTAATAGATCAATAAACTAAAGGATAATTTAGATAATTACCTTTATTAGATTTTTCAAAGTTAAAGAGCCAACAGCACTTTTACCTGCTGTTGGCTCTTCTTTAGTTAGGTCATTTAATCTATCGACTATTTCTTTGCTAAAATGGGTGTAGATGAGGTAGTCCGCCTTAGTTTCTTTGTTGAATGTTATTTTGTCAATGAATGTTCGTAAGATTTCTTTGGTATCCGCTTTACTATCTGAATCCATTATGGCTCGATTAGCTACTTTCATTACCTTAGACACATCTTCTGTTTTGACTTTGTACCCTTCTGCTTGTGGGAGTTTTAGAAGCTCGTCTTTCCTGTGTTTCTTTTCAATGTATTTAATTTCTAATTCAGTCATTCTTCCCTCAAGTTCCTTGGTTAATTCCGGATTGGATTTGACTAACTCTTGCCATTTCTTTAATTTTCCTTCTGTTTCTTCAATTTTTCCATCTAAGCCGTTTAACTCCATTTCCCATGGCTTCCGGTTCGATTCTATCTGTTCGTTCATTTCGTCTACAATCTGCTTAATGTGCTCTGGTACAAGTATGAAAAAAATATAATACGCTATCCCGGGATGACCAGGGGTTAGACGGCTCACTATGTGCAGTCTTAACTTCAATCGTAAGTGGTTATCATAATTTTATTACCGTTTAGCTATTTTCAAGAGTCTTTACAGAACTACCGAACGCAATTACAGTAAACTTTTAAAAATCTCACTATGAATCTTCATCAGAGTATACGGGTATTTCTACGAAAAAACCTCATCTATTTATGGTACGGTTCATTATTTTGTATTCTAAAGGCGCGATAAATTTGTTCTGTTAAGACCAATCGCATCAATTGGTGAGGTAAGGTCATTTTACCAAAAGAAACGGCTTGATTTGCCCGCTGGTTGACTGCACTACTCGTACCTAAGGATCCACCAATCACAAAAACTAAAGTTGATTTCCCACGGGTCATTTGACTCTGCATTGATTTAGCTAATTCTGGTGAAGACAGCATTTGTCCGTTAATTGCTAGCAGATAAACATAATCATCCGGTTTTATTTTATTCAAGATACGTTCACCTTCCGCATCCTTCACCATTTCATCTTCCGATTCACTAGCGTTTTCTTTTGTTGGTTCGTCTTTCACTTCAATAATTTCAAACTTGGTATAGCGCGAAAGGCGCTTGCTATACTCTTCAATGCCTTGTTTTAGGTACTTTTCTTTCAATTTACCAACTGAGATAATTTTAATTAACATGCAAAAATAACTCCAATCATGCAAATATTTCGTTATTAACTTTTTTATTTTTTATTCTACTAGATTTTTCTGTTAAAGTGTTTATAATTAATCGTATTTGAAAAATGAATCTTAAAATTTCTTAAAGTCATCAAGCTTTATGGGAGGTTATTAAAATTAATTTAATATATCGAGCACTACATTTTTTTATAAAACCAGTAAGCCAATTATCTAGTGCTAAAAAAATTGCTTTATCATTTGCTGTCGTCATCTTTGTAGGTTCACTACTACTGAGTCTACCAATTAGCCAGGTGGCCACATCAGATGCAACATACTTTGACCATCTATTCATTGCTGTTTCTGCTGTCTGTGTGACAGGTTTGTGGGTTGAATCCATTTTTGATACCTATAATACATTTGGACAAATTATTATGTTGATGTTAATCCAGATCGGTGGTTTAGGTTTGATGGCATTCATCTCGCTCATTTATTTTAGAATTGGCCAAAATGTCCGCATACGTGATCAAGTTGCTGTTTCCGGTGCTTTAAACAACAGTTCACTAAACGATATTGCCAATTGGCTAGGTAAAATTTTCCGATACACTTTTATTATTGAAGGTATTGGTGCTTTACTCTTTGCTACTTATTTTATTCCTACATATGGTTTAGGTCGCGGTACTTTTCTGAGTATCTTTATGGCTGTTTCTGCTTTCTGTAATGCTGGGTTTGACCCATTAGGAAATTCTTCTATGATAGGTTTACAGACACAGCCAGTGGTTATTTGGACCATTATTTCTCTTGTCATTCTTGGTGGTATAGGATTTTCAGTTTGGTTTGATGTGGCTAACCAAATGAAGAAATTCGACCGTTCTAGACCAAAATCTGCTTTTAAAAAAGCGATCCGTCAATTACGCCCACATACTAAATTGGCTTTAAAAATGACCATCTTAATCATTACGTTTGGGGCTTTGTTATTTCTAGCCTTCGAGTGGAACAATAACGACACAATTGGAGAGATGTCTATTGGTAACAAATTTATGACCGCTGTTTTTCAAACTGTTACTATGCGTACTGCGGGATTTGCTTCTATCGATTATACTTTGGCACATCCTGTTAGTATATTGGTGTTCGTTGTTACCATGTTTATCGGTGGTAGTCCTGGTGGTACAGCTGGTGGTTTAAAAACAACAACATTTGCTTTAGTATTAATGTTAGCTATTGCAGAAATTCGCCAGAAAGAATTTATCAACTTTGATAAACACACGATTCCAGCAAAACTATTACGTCAGGCATTCGTTATTTTCTTACTATATAACACTTTATTGATTATTGGTTCTGGTTTAATCTTAACTTTTGATCCTCAAGTGGATTTCTTATACGTACTATTTGAAGCCATTTCTGCTTTTGCAACCGTTGGTGTAACAGCCAATTTAACGCCAGCGCTTTCAATGGCTAGTCAAATTATTTTGATGGCATTAATGTTTATCGGCCGAATCGGTCCAATGACGATGTTTCTTTCTTTATTACCAAGTAAAAATAATAAAAAACGGGATATTAAATATACAAACACAAATATTTTAATAGGATAGGTGTTAAAAATGGGAAAAATGAATTTAGTAGGTATTTTAGGCTTAGGAATTTTTGGGTCAACCATCGCTAAAGAATTATCTGAAAGCGGTGTTGAAATCATTGCCTGTGATTTAGATGAAAAAAATGTTAACCGTTTAGATGGTTACTTAACAGTTGGTTCAGTTGGAGACTTTACTGATATAGAATATATGCGTAACCTTGGTTTTGGCCAATGTGATGCGATTGTTATTTCTACAGGTACCAACCTTGAAGCTTCTGTATTAGGTGTTATAAATGCAAAAGAATTAGGTATCGACCATATCATCTGTAAGGTTAAAAATAAAACAAATCGTAAAGTTTTAGAAGCGCTAGGTGTAAATACCATTGTGCAACCAGAAAAAGAATCTGGCGTTCAAATTGCTCGCCGTATGATTCACTACACCATTGAAGAAATTATTAACCTAGATGACGAAACATCTTTAGTAGAATTCCGTCCACCAGAAGAATGGGTGGGCAAATCACTCACTTCATTGAATACACGTCAACGCTACGACATCAATATCATTGGTATCCGCAAACGTCGCCGTGAAGCATTAACCACAACCTTCCCTGCTGACTATATCATCCAGGCCGATGATATCTATGTCGCTATTGCTAATACTGACAAATTTGAAAAAGCTGACTATTTACGTGAAATTCGTTAATGGCCCTTATGCAACTATTAGGTTGGGACGCTGGTCTCAACCTTTTTATTATTCATTTACCTAATGTTTATGATTATCCACAGTTTCCACAACCATTAGACGCGATTTATCGGCATTTTTAAAAAAGTACACTCCGCCCCCATAGTTATCCCCACTATCCACATAAAGGTTCACAATTCACAAAGCTTATATCTCAATGTTTTAAGCGGTACCAACATTTTATACACATCCACACCATTTTATCCACATCTATGTGGATAAGGTATGGGGATAAGTGGACAAGTCTCTAAGTTTTCTATCCCTCGATAAATTAAATGATACTTTCCACCTGATGCAAGTTATACCATCGAAAAAGCTCAACCGATATTAACTGACGGTTGAGCTTCATTTATATTATTTAATAATTCTGTGTAATTGAACAGAATTTATTCTTTATTGGGTTGCGGAACTGTTGTTTTGTGGTTGTAACTGTACAGTCGTTGTTTGTAATTCACCATTGCGGTAGAAGGAAACTTCTACACTTGCATCAGATTTTTGTTGGTATAAAGCTTGACGTAATGATGCTGAATCCGTTACAGCTTCACCTGCAAATTCAACGATGACATCATCAGCTTGTAAGCCAGCTGCTTCCGCTGCCGATCCTGCTGATACTTCTGCAACATAAACACCACCATCAACATCATCAGGTAATTGTAAGTTTTGTGATTGATAATCTAATGACACTCGGTTAAGGTCAACCATAGATACACCTAATTCCGGACGGACAATTTCGCCATTGGCTTCCAGTTCACCAATGATTGTTTGCACCTCACCTGCTGGGATGGCAAATCCCATACCCTCTACTTGGTCACTTGATACCTTCATCGAGTTAATCCCAATCACTTGTCCAGCAGCATTTAATAAAGCACCACCAGAGTTACCAGGGTTAATCGCTGCATCTGTTTGGATAACATTAGCCACCCAGTCAGACGTGCCGTCGCCATCTATATCAACAGGTACCGAACGGTCTAAACCAGAGATAATCCCTTGCGTCACAGTTGTTGCATATTCAGAACCTAAAGGTGAACCAATGGCAATCGCAGGCTCACCTACTTTCAAGCTATCAGAATCCCCAAATTCAGCAACTGTTGTCACAACATCTGAAGAAATCTCCAATACCGCTAAGTCAGTCCATGGATCAGAACCAACCACTTCAGCCTCAACTTGGGTACCGTCAGCCATAATAATATTAATCGCATCTGCCCCGTCAATTACGTGATTGTTAGTGACAACATAAGCAGTGTCCCCGTCAACCTTGTAGACAACACCTGAACCCTCAGAAGAAGTTTCTAATTCTGAAGACTCTGTTGTAGTTTCTCCTTGAGTTGGTGAAGTAAATCCGAATAAATCATATGTTGAAACAGACTCTGTCATGTTCACAACAGAAACAACTGAATCTTGTACATTAGCTACTGTTTCAGAAACATCCGTAGTCACATCAAGTGAAGCCGATTGGACTGAAGAAGCTGTGTTATCTGCTTGCGCACTAGAAACTGCCTCATCTACAATCGATTGCACTTCTTCTGTTGAAATCTGATCATCCGTATCATTGGCAGTAGTCACAGCATAGCTCACACCAGAAATTAACACAGCCGCAACTGCACCACCAATTAATCCTGATTGTAAGGAGGTCAATTTACGTTCTTTCTTTTCAGGTCTATGTGGTTCATTTGGGTTTTTAATTGGTTCATCATTTTGGTTATCCACTGATGACTGGTCATTTAAATTATTTGGATTATTTGACTGAGACATTTGCTCATCTCCCTCGATTTATATTTTAGACTCTTAACACTTTGATTATAGTAATTATATTTGAATTGTTTATGACTTTTTACAGGTAAAATTATAAATATTTATAAACATTTATAGAGTATACAAGCTAGTCGGCTTGTCAGGATTGGTGTCATATACCTCAAACTGATCATTTACTCCCATATCAGCCTGAAGCATTGCGGATACGCAAGTTTGGTAGGCAATGGTTTTCATATTATTCTCTTTAGATAAATGGCCTAGATAGATACGTTTCGTTCTATCCCCAATCATATCAATCATGGCTTGAGCACCGGCATCGTTTGATAAATGGCCCTCATCACCAAGGATACGTTGTTTTAAAGACCAAGGATAAGCACCCATCCGCAACATATCCAAATCATGGTTGGACTCGATTAAATAGCCATCTGAATTCTTCAACAAGCCTATTAACCGGTCACTCACATAACCTGTATCCGTTAGAATGGTAAACTGTCGGTCATCCTTTTGAAAGGCATAAAACTGCGGTTCAGCAGCGTCATGGCTCACACCATAGGACACAATATCCACATCGCCTAAAGTTAGTATATCACCTTGCTCCATGACATGCTGTTTTTCTACTGGGATAACCCCAACCTTACTCCCAATTGCTTGCCAGGTCGCCTCATTAGCATAGACATTTAAATCGTACTTACGCGCTAGAACTCCCATCCCCTTAATATGGTCAGAATGTTCATGCGTAATAAATAAACTATCAATCTCATTGATATCGCGATTAATGCCCGCTAACAATTCCTTCATCTTTTTCCCACTAAATCCTGCGTCCACTAAAATCTTCCGCTTAGGGGTTTCAATATAAGTAGCGTTTCCGCTAGAGCTACTGCCGAGCATGGAAACACGCATTGTAAAATCATTTTGTGCAGTCTCCATGATTGCCTCCTTCTAGATCTAAATACTGTTACTTTTTCATTTATTATTCTTTATCTTATCACCGACTATTCAGCGACGTCATCATCCGAATCTTCCTCAGCCTGTGGCTGCCACTTCAATTTCTCTAACTGTAAATGGTCAATCGCTTGTGCCGAACCCATCAAAGGTAACTGCACAACCTGCGCCTCTTGTCCCAGCGCCTTAGCAACCTTCACATTCGACCCCGCAACCCAAGCATATAAATATTGATGGTCCAACCACTCTGCCGATTGACGGCCCCAAGCATCCGGATTCATTAACTGGCTGCCGATGCCCTTCAAATAGCCCTGCCACAACTTGAATAAGGATACCCCTTTTTCACTCCGCATTGGTAAGACATTTTTTTGTAAAAGGGCAACCAAAGCCACGCTGACAACCAGCAATAACGAAGCCCATACATTTAAAGCTTGCAGCTGCAATTGCCAGTAAATCACGAAACCAGTTCCAAATAACCATGCTACCATATAAAGGGTTAGAATTGCCATGTAAACTTGATTCATTTTACTATAAACACCGTCTTTGGTTAAGGGTTGTTTAGCTACTTGGTTAATCTTACGGACTAATTTCCGGCCAAATCGTGACATCATCGTTACCTTGCCGGTATTGTTAAAGACTAAGTCATTTAAAGACACCACATCACGACTGGATTGGGTATTTTCTTGAAGCCTCGTTAATAATAATTGACCTGCTGGATTATTGACTTCCTGTTTCAATGTTGATACTTGAATATCCGTTAATTGGCCACGTTTATTGACTTCAAAATGGGCCGCCAAAACTTTTGCTTGAATCATCTCTAAGACTAACAAGACAATCTTTTGATGGTCCGAATACCCTTTACCCATTAACCGGGCCACAGTTTGTGGACCGTAACCATTGGGTTGACTCGCCACGAAGCCTTTCTTATTCGGCACCGCAATCACAATTTGGCGCTTCTTCATATATAAATAAATGGTATAAGCAAAAATTAAGACAAATAAAGTCCCCGCCACAGCCCATATTTTCATGGTTTGGCGTCTTTGTAAACTCGTTGCTGCCTCTTGGCTAGCCTGCATACTTTCAATAGTAGATTGGCCTTCAGAGTCTGCCCCCACCTTTTGATTATCAGGTAGAATGGACACTGGCATGTACATTTGAAGGGCCACGCTTTCATCAGCTTTTAAGTTATCTACTGTGATTGTAAATGATTTTCTATCATCAGCCCATTGCAAGTCCGTTTTGCCAGGAACTGAAATGATTAAATCAGATTGGTCTTCCGGCACGGCTTGCGGGAATGTGACAGTTAAAGTGGCTTGATCGACGTCATATGGTAATGCTAGAAAGCTACTCTTTAAAATCGTCCACTCAGAATAATTGGTCCAAGCATCTGAAATCGTCGCTGAAACCTGGGTAATATGTGGTGCATTCGTCACCGTATTGTAGATGGTGATGTCCGCCCCTTGATCATCGGCAGTAGAAACCGTAAAAGTCCCCACTTCATTTGAACCACTCTCCACAAAAGTGAAATAAGAATCCGCCGACACACTCTTCATTTCCACGCCAAGATTGGCCAACTTACTCATATCAGTCAGGGCAATCCAGTGGTTAAATTCCTCAACCGTCCCCTTCACATCAAAACCAATCATTTCATCTTGTTGCATGGTCCCATCGGCCTGCACATTCACAGTCGCCGTGTAATCACTCACCGAAGCCACCGCCTGCACGGCTGTCTGGTATCCCGTCAAAAAGAATAATGCGATTAAGCTGACTGCAATAATCGTCAACTTGTGCCAGCGGTTACTGACTTTTTCTTGATAATTTTGAAACATGAATCGTCCTCTTTCCAATTATTGGGTCATAATTGCCCCATTGATACCATCTACAAATACACGCTGCGTCGTCCCTTCATTCGTGTGAATCAATAGGGCCCACACTGGGTGGTAGAGGGTCATTTCATCAAGCACTAGGGTTACGCGGTATGATAAGAATGAACGCACAATCGTTGATTCATCTGGAATGCTGTTGTTTAAATAGGCATTTTCAAGGGCCTGTTGTTCACTAATGACCGTCCGTTCCTCGCCTTGAGTCGCAGTACCACCAGCAATCGTCTGGTCATAGGCGTAGACTGCAAAATCATCATTCACCTGAAACACAATTTCTCCAGTTCCATCCGCAATCACTGCACCCGATGCCGTCTCTTGCATATAAGTCACCCTACCTGCATTCTTATCATAGCTAATAAACCGGTATTGGTTTCCTTGATAAATTTCACTATTAATAAATTGATTCAAGCTGGCTAAGGCAGAATCAGAAAGTTCCCCTGCTGGTGTTTCACCAGTCACCCCTTCCAGTTGAATGGGGGTATTAATCTGTCCTAAGATTTGATTACCGTTTACTTCAACACTTTGCGTATCTTCTGTGACGGCTAACACATCTTCTTCACTTAAGGTTGTATTCAAGGACCTAATGAAAGGAATCCGCAAGACCTCATCTGAAATCTCATCATAATGAATATTATTGGCTTTAAATTCCGTCACAATATCCAATGACTGATTTTCAATCGCTTGATTCGATGCCCCCACATACTTATTCATAAAAATATTAATCAGAAATACATCTAAAATCAGGAAGGCTAGAATAAAAATGATTTCTACTTTTTTAAAATTCATCGCTAGCTCTCCTCCTCATCACTATCTGATACTGGCGGATTCAAAAATTGAGAATAATCAGTTTCGTCTACATCAGAAGAAAAAGATTCCGAAATACTTTCGTCTAACTGGGTCTTCACTTCTTCCTCACTCACCTGTTGGCCTAGATTGTCAAAATAAAGAGATAAATCAACGGCCTCACCAGATTCAGTATAAGTAGTTTGCAGTGATGGATACTGACTCATATCAATTAAATCTTCAAGCATAAACCACTTATTACCAATTTGAACATGCCAAGATGGGATTAATTCTACTAGGCGGCTCGTTTCAGGATTCTGTACCCACCGATAGCCTAAGACCAATTCCGAAATGTCCCCATTAGGATAACCTGCATTATTCAGTAAATTCAAAGCGTCCGCACCTGCCATAACCCTATAAGATTCTGATAAATCAGTCACCTGGGTTTGAATAGTCAAAGCAGACATATAAATATTTTGAATGGTATTACTAGACATGACAAACTGGGCTTTTGAGACGTAATTATTCCCAAAAACCGGCAATGAATGTACATACTTACGGTAAGTAATCATTTCACTTTCGTCGTCACCATTAGACTCTACATACAGCCATGATGTTTGGTCAGCTAAAATATCCGCCATGGCAGCAGATGTGACCTCAATTTGTTGATTTAAATTCGTTTCTTCCGCTTTCGTACTATCTTGTAACAAGACTACTTCAAAAGTTTCCATATTGATCGTTAACTGACGACCTTCTGTATAATAGCGTGAAATTTTATTCATTGAATAATCATGGATATCTTCTGGTGTTTCAAAGAAATGATTCAAGAAGTAAGTTGTTGGTTGACGCTCTTGTAAATAAGTTAACTGGTCAATTTCTTGTGCCTCTTTTGATACATAAGACACCCCATTGGCTAGGGTAACTGGCACAACTGGTGCCATTAAGCCTTCATATGAAGATAAATAATCATGGATCCGGGCCATTACATCATCTATACTATCTGAAATAGTCAACGAATAGGCCGTATCAGTCACATCATTCAATAGATAGACTTCGTTGGTTTCCATAACATAAATATAAGAAGTGATTGAAATCTCCTGTAATTCTTCAGGAAGTCTAGACACATCCGCAATCAACAAGTTAATCGGTGTTTCATTGTTCAATTTATCTTCAACATAAGGTTGGGCTTGGACGTAGTTGCGGATATTGTAGGCAGAATCTTCTTCGATTTCACTATCATAGTCGAATCCTGCAGCAACATGTTTTAGCTCTTTAATCGCTGACATATTATCAACCGATACGTATTCATCCGTCTCACTATGTAAAATAAAGGTCTGAGACGCTGTAATTTCAACTTCTTCAGTGGAATTTTCGTTTGTTGTTTCATTAGATATCGCCATATTATTCAATTCAGTAGTTGTTTCTCCATTACTTTCTTGATTAGCCTGACTAAATAAGGCATTTAAGGCACTAGGCCCATAGAGGTTACTGACTGAAGCAGCAACCGATACAAGCGCTAGTATGGCAAGTATCGCATGAAGGATCCAATTCCATTTATTATTCTTCATCGGCCCATTCATCCTCCCCTGCCCAATCATCACTATCAAACTCCTCAAATGGAAGTGAGATAAAGAATGTGGTTCCTTTGTTTTCAATCGAATTTACCCAAATTGTCCCGTTATGCAATTCAATTTCTTCCTTTGCGATGGATAACCCTAACCCGCTACCACCTTGAGCACGTGAACGCGCCTTATCTACTCGGTAGAAACGGTCAAATAGGTGTGGAATCGATTCTTGAGGGATACCTAACCCTTGGTCTTGAATACTTAAAACCAGTTGGTTATGTGTAGACATTAAACGTACATAGATCGTCCCACCATCTGGCGAGTATTTAATGGCGTTATTCATAATATTATCGATAACTTGAATTAACTTATCTTGGTCAATTTCTACCCAGACCTCTTCTTCCATTAATTCACGTTTAATAATATAATTTTTACCTTCATAATCTTCAGATTGAAGCATCATGTCAAAGCGGTCTAAGATATGGTTCACTAAGTCTTTGAAAATAATCAACTCTCGGTTAATCACCTGTTGCTTAGCATCCATTCTAGAAAGATGTAGTAAGTCTGAAATCATCCGAATCATACGGTCAGTTTCAGTTTGAATAACGTTCAAGAATTCAACCGCTACTTTTTCATCTTTAATGGCCCCGTCAACCAATGCTTCACTGTATGAACGCACACTCGTTAGTGGTGTACGCAACTCGTGTGAGATATTTGAAACGAATTGCTTACGATCACGTTCAATTTTTTCATGTTCCGTAATATCCGTTAATACCCAAACCAAACCGGAAATAAAGCCCGATTCTCGTTGAATAACTGAATACTCAGCGCGAATAATTGTTTCCCCTTCATCATTTGCATAATTTAAGAGGATGGATTCATGTTGGTCAAATAATTCCCTGAATGAGAAACGATCAGAAAGGTCTAGGGCTTCAATAATAGATTCCCCAATCACCTCTTCTTGTGTCTTATTCAAAATACTCAATGACCGGTCATTAATAATGGTAATTTTCCCGCGTCGATCGGTGGCAATAACCCCATCCGTCATATGACGTAGGACTGAATCCAACCGCTGCCGCTCTGCTTCAGTTAGGTCTTGTGCATCCCCAACACGAACAGATAGGTAGTTGATAGATTCTGCCAACTGCCCAATCTCATCTTCTGAATTGATATCCAAAGTAGTTGAATAGTTTCCTTCAGCAATTTGCTTGGTTTGATCGCGCATTTTTTGTAGCGGATTGATGATCTGACTAGAGATTAACATCGCTAATCCTGTCGTAAAAACAAGTGAAATACCTGATGCAATCAAGAATAGAGTCATAATATTTTGAATCTGACTATAGATAGTCTCTAGATTTGCAGACACATTTAAAATACCAATCATGGCTCCTGAAGATGCTGTAGAAAAAATTGGTGTCACAAATTTTTTGATGCGAATTTCTTGATTGGAATCATAGCCTGACGTTTCACTACGAATACCTGTATATAACGTTTCTTCTATATCTTCATCCACCGTTCTTTGCCCAATATAGGCTTGCGAAGTGGGGTTTGAAGTAGCTAATAAGAAACCATTGCTATCGAATAATTGAATTTCTAATACACTATCATTATTAAAGCGACGCAAGATTGAATTCACCTGCGTCTCTTTTTCATCTTCATTCAAATCTTCATCTTCCATCACCGACTGAATATTATCAATGATAAAAGTGGTCTGACTCGTTACTTGGTCGTCAAACGACGTTAACATTTCCGTTTCTAGTGAACGAATAAAATACGCTCCGACAATTTGGAGCGAAATTAGTAGCGTTAATATAAAAATAACGGGTATTTTGAAATGAATAGATTTGAAAAAAGGAATCCCAGATTTCTTCCTAGTTTTTGGCATGACTGACCTCTATTCTTGAGTTGGAATTTTAAGGAAATAACCAACGCCCCGTCTGGTAATTAAAATCTTAGGATGACTTGGATTTTCTTCGATTTTTTCGCGTAAACGTCTCACAGTTACATCCACTGTACGAACGTCACCAAAATAATCATAACCCCAAACCGTTTGAAGCAAGTGTTCCCTGGTCATTACTTGGTTAATGTGTTGTGAAAGATAATGTAGCAACTCAAATTCACGGTGTGTTAACTCAACATCCTCCCCATTTTTAGAAGCAATATACTCATCCTCATGGATCAATAAATCGCCAATTTCAATAATATTGTCTTTCTCCGTCACTTCGTCAGCTACTACTGGTTCAGCAACTACCGCAGTACGGCGAATATTGGCTTTTACGCGCGCCATTAACTCACGGTTTGAGAATGGTTTGGTCACGTAATCGTCCGCCCCTAATTCAAGCCCCAATACCTTATCAATTTCACTATCTTTAGCAGTTAGCATAATGATTGGCACTTGGCTATCTTTACGGATTTGACGGCAGACTTCTAGCCCGTCGATTTTTGGTAACATCAAATCTAAGACCACTAGGTCGGGTTGGAATGATGCGAATTTTTCTAAAGCTTGTTGCCCATCATAGGCAGTATCTATTTCATAACCTTCATTTTTTAAGTTGAAAGATATAATATCTGAGATTGGTTTCTCATCGTCAACAATTAATATTTTTTTCATTAATGTGCTCTCCTTGATTGTGAACATATGATCTTGGAAAATTTGCTAGAACTTATCACCTTATTTTAACACCTTTAGGTGAAAATGCCAATAATGCCTACTAAAGGGCTTTCATATCTATTGACATTTGCTTTTGATATCAAATTTTTCTAATAAAAAAAGGCCGAGGGGGTAATCATCTCGACCTTTCATATTTTATATTTAAAAGATTGCTTAGTTATAAGCAGCCATACTTACAGCAAATGATGGTGCCCAGTATGGATTGATTGATTCTGAGTGAACTGTTTCCCCAGGACGTTGTGAATGGATGTATTGTCCATTACCTAATGAAATTGCTACGTGGTATGGAGAACCATATGAACCCCAGAAAATTAAGTCGCCTGGTTGTGCAGATGAAACTGAGATTTTTGGACCAGCGTATTGTTGTTCACCAGTGTAGCTACCAACGTTTACGCCGTAAGTTTGTTTGTAAACATAGTTTACGAAACCTGAACAGTCAAAACCTGAAGGTGTTTTACCACCCCATAAGTAAGGTACACCAACTTGTGCGTAAGCATTGTTTAATAATGCTGTTACGTTACCAGTTTGTGCTTGAGCTGCTGCCTCTGCTTCGGCTGCTGCTTCCGCCGCTGCTTGTGCTTCCGCTGCCGCTTGTGCTTCTGCTTGTGCTTCCGCTGCCGCTTGTGCTTCTGCTTGGGCTGCTGCTTCTGCTTCCGCTTGGGCTGCTGCTTCTGCCGCTGCTTGTGCTTGAGCTGCTGCCTCTGCTTCGGCTGCTGCTTGTGCTTCCGCTGCTGCTTGTGCTTCTGCTTCCGCCTGAGCTGCTGCTTCTGCGTCCGCTTGCTCTTGAGCCTCTACTTCAGCTGCCGCTTGTGCGTCTGCTGCTGCTTGCGCTTCTTCTTCTGCTGCTAAAGCTTCTTCTGCTGCAACTTGTGCTTCGATTTCTGCGTCAGCAGTTTCAGTTTCTTCTACTGTATTTGCAACTGGTGCAACTTCAGCTTCTTCTGTAGCTACTGTTGATTCAACAGATGCTACTTCAACAACCGTTTCAGTTTCTTCTACTACTGGTGCTTCTTCAACAGCAGGTGCTGCAGCTAGGCCAGGAATAGCCAATGATTGACCAACTAAGATCAAGTCAGATGATAAGTTGTTTTGCGCACGTAATTCAGACGCTGAAACGCCAAATTGACCTGCAATTTTGTTGATAGAGTCGCCAGCAACTACAGTGTAGTTACCATTTACGTCTGCTACATAGTTGTTAACAGTTTCTTCTACTACTGGAGTAGCTTCTACTTCCGTTTCAACTGTTTCTTCAGCTACAGGAGCTGTTTGTTCTACTGTTGTTTCTTGAGCTACTTCACCTTTAACTTTTAATTGTTGACCAACTAAAATCAAGTCACCTGAAATACCATTTAAATCACGTAAGTTTTGTGCTGTTGTGTCAAAATCTGCAGCGATTTTGTTTAAAGTATCACCTGTAACAACTGTGTATACATTAGAAGCATCTGCAACACGTTTAGTGCTTGCTACTACTGGTGCATCAACAGTTGGAATATTTAAAGAGTGACCTGCGATAATTAAATCTTGGTTATCGATTGTGTTCACTTCTATTAAGTCTGCAATTGATAAGTCAAATTTGCGTGAAATAGCGGATAAAGTATCACCTGATTCGATTGTATATACTTCGTCTGCTGAAACATTAGTGGTTGCAAAGGCTGCTAAAGCCGCTGACGTCGCTAACGATGTCCCTACCATTCTTTTTACTGAAAACTTCATTAAATTTCTACCCCCTGAAATTACTGATTACAATAGCTATTATATACAAGCGAACCGCAATTTTCCGTAACAATCAGGTTACAAATCATTTACTCTTTCTTACACAAATCCTTAATTTTACGCTATACTCCGCTAATAAAATTTACCTTACTTGAACTAAAATCACAAAAAAATAATAAAAAAATTTAAAAAAGGTTAATAAATCAATCTTTTAAGAAAGTCTTAAATTCAAATTAAAGATTTCTATTTTAAATATAAACGCCATATTTATGTAACAATAACGTAACATTGGTTGCAATAAATGTAAAAAAACCTCTTTAAAGTAGTATCGATATCCCATCCATACCCTTCAAGGAGGCATTATTTAAACAAGTTTCCCTAAAATAAACCAAATATAATCATGATTGCGCCCGGTACATTATTCAAGAAATGAATAAAGATGGCATCATTGATATTTTTCTTCCGCCAATAAGCCATAAAACAAGCCGCCCCGATTCCTGCATATATAATGAAAGAAATGAAGTTACCTGAAAGATGCATACTTGAAAAGAAGATTGAAGAGATGATAATAGCTGCAGAGAAGAAGCTATCCTTGAACATCCCTTTACTGATCATACCGCGGAAAATGATTTCCTCCATCACTGGGGCCATAGTAATCACGGTTAAGCCTAGGTTTAAGGCCACTAGGATATTGCTATTACTACCTAGCAAACCAAAAATCATATCATCATTTACCGTCGTCTCTACTCCGTACATGTTACCCATAATGACTGACATAATCATTTTAAAGGCTAAAACACCTGCAAAAATGGCTAAGTCCTTTATAATATCATCCCAAGTTAAACCCACAACATTTTCTGGATTTTGCTTTTGGTATCGGCGATAAAACCAATAGCTCACAGCAAACATATAAACAATACTTAAAATGCCCAATATCGTTAACCAGGTATTATCCAAATAGTTACCAAACATGACGTATAATTGAGGTATCGAGACCATTAATGTATAAGCAATCGTCCACAAAACAACCTTAGCCGCGCCAACTATCCAACTCGTCCACTTCTGTCTAGTTGGATCTTGATAATAAGCATCCGTATTTCGATTCTTCCTTTTCCCCATATGATACCCCTAACTTTTTTGTTGATTACAACTTTCTTATATATATGACTTACTTATTTTTTATATCAAAATAAATTATCCTAACCTTACCATATCTGAAAAGTGAATTCACTAGACTAGTGAGAATACTTTCAAAAACTAATAACCATTAACAAGTGTAACGATATTTAAAACGATTGCACTGTAGTTAGAAGCATATGTAATTGTAGTAGTGACAATGATATGAAAATACATGTTAGAAAAACTATAGCCTTGAAAACCTAGCATTTCTTCAATAAGCGTTTATTCATTCCTTGAGTAAATAAAATGGGAAGAGTTTTTGTCTCTCCCCATTTTCAATTCCAATTGTATTATTTGTAGTACGATAGATTTCCGAGTTAAACCTTAGGCAGAAGTTTTCCTAGCATGCCTTCGCGGTGAAGCAAGGATGTCCTACCACATATCAGAATGTTCGGAAGCACCCCGTTACATTCTGAATCGTCAGGCAATGATAGGAAAAAACTGAAACCAAAAGATTACTAGAAATTTTATTATTCTGCTGAAAATTCGAATGTGTCGTTTTTATGCTCTTTTAAGTTCATATAGAAGCCACTACCCTCATATACTTGAAGAGCGACAACTGATTTCCGGTCTTCTTCATCAGGATAGACATCTTTTACATATGGATTGTCTTTTAAAATATCCTCTAAGTAAGATTGATCCACTTCACGCACTTTACCTTCAATGGTAATGGCTTGAATCCCATTTTCGTCATTTGACATAGCTGAAATTGATACATGCTCATTTGCTTGTAATTGAGTATAGAATTCATTACCTGGTTTAGTCATAAAGAAAATCCCGTTTTCATTCGCCACACCAACATTCGCAAACCGTGTACGAGGTTTCCCTTCACTATCTACCGTCGCAAAAACCGCTGCACCCATATTTTCTAAGATTGTCATGTAATCTTGTAATGCCATTTTTCAACATCTCCTTCATAGTTCTACTTTCTTCTATTGTATCGCAAAATCCCATATTTCTTTAGTAAAACCTAAGTCAAAAATCTATTAAAAACTGGAAAATGACAGGGTTACCGTTTGCCAGTTTATGGTGTCTAAACTCTATCGAATGGTGTATTATCATTTGCGCCCTACGTAGAACTTGTACTCACCAGACTCGATGATAAAGTCATGAGCGCTATTGACCCTTAGAACTAGTGGGTGGTTGGTGGGCAGTCTTCATGTCTGCCCCTTCTGTTGCGACTAACCGTGCCATGATAACAACTGCATCTGCTTTTTAACAGCTTCTTTAGCGTCTGCTAAATTGCTTAAGTCATCCGCTATAACGAATGTGTTCACGGTTGAAGTTGAAACTAAGTCTGCTAAAACATCCTTCACTCCTTGTTCAGGGGCCATTGTGTATAATAGGTCCCCCGTTTAGATTTTGAAAAAGCAATATTCAAAGTTCTTCACAAAAACCCTCCCCTTAAAATTACCCGCTACCAGCTAGTTCCTAATGTTTGCATTTCCTCCTAGCTGTCGCTATATTTGCAAGTGAATAAAAGCTGAAGCCAGTGATTGAATGCGAGGAAATACCATTGAAAACAACCATTAGAAGACGACAAATTAGGGAAATCCCCTTACTAGAAGTCGTTCCATTGGACCAGCGAAACGCCCCCTTACCCTTGATTGTCTATTATCATGGCTGGCAATCCAATAAGGAACTAAACTTAACCCAGGGGCGAAAGTTAGCAAAAGTAGGTTTTCGGGTCCTGTTACCAGACGCCATGAACCATGGTCGCCGCAAGCAAGCCATATCTGCCATCCCATCATTGACTTTTTGGCAAAGTATCCAAAGTAATTTATTTGAATTTGGGGCTATTATCCAACATTTCAAACGACTCAACTTGGTCTTAGGTGACCGGATTGGGGTTGGCGGGACTTCTATGGGCGGGTTTACGTCGTCTGCTTTACTGACCCACCATCCAGAAATTAAAGTAGCGTCTTGTATGATGGGGTCACCTACCCCTATCCAATACCGAGAGCGACTGATTGAACATGCCAGCAGATCATTTAACCGGTTTGTGCCAGATGATTTAAGAGATTTGACGGCTTGGGTTGACCGGTATGATTTGTCCACCCAAGTTGACAGCTTAGCGGGCAGACCCTTCTTGGTTTGGCACGGCGAACGTGATTGGCGGGTTCCTTATGACCAGACTGCGGGGTTCGTAAAAGACAACAACCACTTGGACAATATCATTTTTGTACACGAGGATGAAGACCATTTGGTTAAGACAGAAACAATGGATATGATGACGACTTTCTTCTTAGGCCATTTATAGATTGTCCTCATCGCGAAAAAAGGACAACCTTTCCTAGCTGGGGTTAGCTAAGAGGGTTGCCCTTTTTCAATGATTTAGATTTCTATTACTAAGATTTTTATTACTCAGCTTTTAATGCTGCTTTTGTGATGTAGTTGTATGGTTGGTTGAAGTGAGGTAAGAAGAACAAGTCTAATAATGCTAATTTGTCGACTGTTAATTGTTCTTGTACTGCTAATGAGAACATGTGGATTCCCATTGATATGTCAACGCGTGATACCATTTGCGCACCTACGATACGACGAGATTCTTCTTCGTATACGATACGTAATTTAACTTCGCCATTTTCTTCTGCTGGCATGAAACCGGGTAATTGTGTATCTTCGATGTCTGTGTAGTTTACTTTCAAGCCGTTTTTCTCTGCTGCACGTACTGATAAACCAGTAGATACTAATTTCAAGCCAAAGATTTCGATACCGTTTGAACCTTGAATACCAGCACCTTCTACGTGGTTACCTAAGATATTTTGACCTGCAACGATACCTGAACGAACAGCGTTTGAAGCTAATGCAATATAAGCTGTGTCATTTACAGCGTTTGAGTAGTTAGTTGCACAGTCACCTACTGCATATACTGAGTCGTCGTTTGTTTTGAATGTACGGTCTACTAAGTAAGCGCCGTTAACAAATGTATCTAAGTGGTCTGCACCTAATCCAGCGTTTGGACGGAAACCGATACAGTTGATGATAACGTCAGCTTTGTATTCGCCGTTAGTTGTTTTAAGACCTGTTACTTTACCGTTTTCACCTAAGTATTCTTCAGCTAATTCACCAAAGTGAGTGTGTACGCCGTTAGCGCGTAAGTTTTCGTCCATCGCTACTGCGAAGTCTACATCGTAGTAGTTCATTAATGAATGTTCTTCTGCGTCGAAGATGTGTACTTCTTTACCGCGACGAGCTGCTGCTTCAGTGATTTCAACACCGATGTAACCAGCACCGATAACACATACAACGTTAGCGTCGTCTGCTGCTAAGGCTTTGTCTACTTCTTGACCTTCTTGGAATAATTTTAGGAAGTGTAATCCTTCTAAGTCGTTACCTGGTAATTTAGGTGCGATTGGAAGAGATCCAGTTGCTAAAACTAATTTGTCATAGTTTTCTTCTAATTTTTCACCTGATTTAGTTTCTGCGTAAACAACTTTATTTTCAAAGTCGATTTCTTTTACTTCAGTTTCTAAAGATACTTTAGCACCTTTAGCTTCGAAATCTGCAGCTTTTGTATAGAATAACCCTTCGTAGCTATCGATTTGACGACCTACCCATAATGCGGTCCCACAACCTAAGTATGATAAGTTTGAGTTACGGTCTATTAATGTAACTTCTACGTCTTGATCTGAATCTAATAATGTATTTGCTGCTGAGATACCTGCATGGTTAGTTCCTACTACTACAACTTTCATTAAATGTTTCCTCCTCGGTGTACATATCATTTGCTCATTTATTTACAAGCACAGAATAACACCATTTTTTTTGGATGACAAACCAAAGTTGTATAATTTATAAAAGCTCACAAAGTCCATAGCAAGCAATTTTAAAGGAAAGTTTGTGAAAAACTTATTAAGACCCTTTGTTTTTGGTCTAATTATTGCAATTTTTGTTATTTTCTTAAAAATAATCATTTTTACTTCAAATTCGCTTTTTCACAAATTCGGGTGTTTTTGTACATTTTTTGTATTTTTATAGATTTTGAGCCTAGATAAATGAAAAAAACGCTCACAATTAAGTGGCGTCTTTTCCTTTTATATCAACGTTTTTCGCATTTCAACCTTGTGAATGTGTCGCATGTGAAAAAGTTTGTGCATTTTTATACGATGTTACGTCTTATCAATCTCTTCTTCGATTAACGCTGGGTGACGCAGACTCTCTAAAAAGCTTACTTTTAGCTCTACATCTTGTTTCCCTGCTGCTTGACGGACTTGCTCGCGGTATTTGACATCAATCTTGATAATCTTATAGATTGAAGCTAGAACCGGCACCCCGATTAACATACCAGGAATACCCATCAAGCCCCCACCAACAGTTACAGCGAATAACACCCACATAGATGGTAGTCCAATTGAATCCCCCACAACTCGTGGATAGATCAAGTCCCCTTCTAATTGTTGGACAAATAAGACGAAGATGAGATAAATCAAGGCGTAGGTTGGGTTTAAAGCGAGTAGGATCAAGACGCCGACCGCACCCGATAGGAAGGCACCAATAATTGGAATCAATGCCATTACACCTTGTAGAACGCCCAACATCGCAGCATAAGGAACTTGAAGAATAAATAACCCGACTGTCACTAAAGTACCCAAGATGATTGCTTCAATAACCATTCCTGAAATAAACTTAGAAAACGTTTCATTAGCAACTCGAGCCACATTTTCAATTAATTGGTGGATATCATCGCGAACATAAACCGTTAGCAATCGTTCTACTTGTTTGGCTAATTTTTCCTTTGAGAAGAGAATATAAATTGCAAACAAGATACCCAAGAAGATATTAGTTACTGCACCAACAGAAGTGGTTAATACCGAAACAGACGTCGTCGCTAGACCTGAAGCTACATTGTTAATGCCACTTGCCACATTAGAGAAGATACTACCCCAATCGAGATTCGCTTTGTTTGCTAAGTCGTTCACTAAAGGAACCAAAGCATCTTGATTATTAAACCAATTTGTTAGATTTTCAATAGTCTCAGGTACCACTTCAATCAACGTCATAATCGCAGACGCCAATTGTGGTAACACAATTACAACCGTCGCTGCTATCACTAAACAGACAACTAAGATAGCTAAAATAATAGCAACTGGTCGTCTAGATGCTTTCAAATACTTATTTTTTGCATTCGGGTATAAGTATTTTTCAAGCCAGGTCATCAATATGTTAAGGACAAAGGCAATCATCCCACCTAAGATTAAGGGGAAAATCACTGACCAAATCATAGAAACTGCTTGGACAAGATATGACCAGTTGATTACGGCTAATATAAATACCGCAATCAAAGCCAACCATTGGACCCCTTGCTTTGTTGGACCATTTAATTTTTTCAATTCAATTCAACTCTTTCTCTACTTTAATATATATATTTTAGCATATTATGCTAAAACTAGGTTAGTTAGAATAGTTGAATTAATCGGACCAAAATACGGTGTTAAGTCAATATCTGTTCAATCACTCGCTACTACATCTTCCCCTAATGTGCAACCTACGAGTAGGTTTTCTATATCTGCAACATTTTTCTTTTCAAAAAAATCACCATAAATTCGACATTTTTGAATATGCCCCTTGACAACTTTTAAGTTGACTTCAAGTGTTCCAACAACAAGATCCGTGTTAACGGGATTGCCCCAGGTGCAATCGCTACAAATATTGCCTCAACAATGACCAACTTAAGTGACTTTGGGAACGCCCGGATTGGTGCCTTCAGCGGTTTAAACCCAAGTGTTGGTCCACCCGAAGATATCCCATGCCGCAGTATTCTTAGCATCAGATGACGATAAATTTATGAACGGTGATATTATCACTGTAGATGGTGGCTTCACGGCGCCATTCTAAAATAAATAAATTTTCCGTAAAAAAAGCTGGTCCTCATTTTTTTGAGAGCCAGCTTTTATTTGTTTTTATATCCTTATTTATCGATCATCACGCAATAGTCGATTATGGGTTTGGTCGATTAAGACAGCGCCAAGCGGTGCGGTGACTAAGATGGCAACGACTGAGATGGTTAAAATGATTTGACCATTCGGCAAGCCCATCGCTAAGGGCACCGCCCCTATGGCTGCTTGTACTGTGGCTTTTGGAATGTAGGCAAAGATGGCAAATGCTTTTTCCTCTTTGTTTAATTGAGTGCCTAAAACAGATAAAAGTACTCCAAGTCCTCTAAATACCAACAACAAGACAATTAACACTACTGCAATGAGGCCTGAATCTTCGACGGATTCGATGGACATGCTGGCACCAACTAACACGAATAGGATAATTTCAAAGACTTGCCATAAATTATTAAAACCTACTTGAACAGATTTGGCTTGAACTGGATTGACGCGAAGCATCATAAAGCCCATTGCCATCACAGCAAGTAAGGCTGAGAAGCCGATTGGTCCTGTCATGGCTTTTTCAATTCCATCAAATAACAAAGCCATCCCAAAGGTTAAGATGACTGGGTATCCACCTGATAATTGATATTTTTCAATGGCTAGTGACAGTAGCCAACCTACCAATAACCCCCCAGCGATGCCTAATATGATAGAGGTTGGCATAGATAGCATGCTTAACCAATGGAATTCACCAGTTTGAGCAAGGGCTGTTAAGGCGGTGAATATGATGATGACGAAGATATCATCCATAGAAGAGCCCGCTAGAATCATTTGCGGTACCCCTTTTTTCTTACCGTATCCCTTACCCATTAAATCTAACATGCGGGCAACGACGACGGCTGGTGATGTGGCCGCGATAATAGCCCCTAAGATAGCGGCAGATAAGTATGACATCCCAAAGAATATTGGTGCCAAAATGATTGTCCCGATGATTTCTAGGGTGGCTGGTAGGAAGCTCATCAAGATGGCTGGGCGCCCTACTTTCTTCAAGTCCTGCAAATCGATATTTAAACCCGCTCTAAGTAAGATGATCATCAAGGCAATCCGTCTTAAATCACTGGATATATCCAATGTACTTTGGTCAATTAGATTGAAAAATGATGGTCCCATGATTAAGCCAGCGATGATGTAGCCGATTAAACTAGGTAAATTCATTGCACTCAACAAGCGCCCCAATAAATACCCCACAACAATGATAAAACCTAACGATAGTAACATAATTCCCTCCTTTTGCAGGCACAAAAAAAGCTGATACGCCTGCAGTTTTACTTGCAGAAGTCATCAGCTTTTCAGCGGTTCGGTATGGGATGGCCTAAAATCACCATCTACTTGACCAGGGAGAACCTCATTCCCTCTTTTTATGTTCCTTAAGCATACGCCATTTTTCTGAAAAATACAAGGTACTATATTTAAAAATAACCCTTTGGCTTATCATTTCTCTAGCATATTCATAAATCTACTGTTCATTCCAAAAGCACTTTGACTTATGCACCAAAAAAGGGCTTTCCCCTGTTTTGTCGATCCTCAAAAATCTATCGATTAATCACGGTTAAATACCCTTTAATAACTAACTAAACTAACCTCTTCAACCAGACAATTTCCCCTAAATAACCCTTAAGATATTATCACTTGTTAATGATCGTTATTAAAGAATTTGAAGTGTCTTTTCTTGCTATCATTTTTACTCGGGTGTATATTATAGGTGAGCCTAAAAATAAAAATACAGTATCCTTGAAAGGATGGAGAAAGATGGCCAAATTAGTATTTATCCGCCACGGACAAAGTGAATTGAATTTACAAAATGTGTTTACTGGATGGTTAGATCCGGCTTTAAGTCCTCTAGGGGTGGAGGAAGCTAAGACTGCTGGTCTAGCGCTTAAAGAAGAAGGTTTAACTTTTGATATTGTACACACTTCCCTACTAGCACGTGCCATTCAAACAACTTTTTATACGCTAAATAATTTAGACCAACTTTACTTACCAGTCCACAAACATTGGCGGTTAAACGAACGCCATTACGGTGCCCTTCAAGGATTGAATAAGGCAGAAACGGCCGCTATTCACGGCGAAGACCAAGTGCATATCTGGCGCCGTTCTTATGATGTCCGCCCGCCTCAAGCGACTGCCGATACTTTTGACCGTCGATACCAAGACCTTGATATCGACCATTTATTAGCTGGCGAAAGTTTAAAAGACACATTAAACCGGACCATGCCTTATTGGGAAGACCATATTGCAGCTGATTTAAAAGAAGGCAAAAATGTCCTTGTTGTTGCTCATGGCAACAGTTTGCGGTCATTAACCAAATACTTGGAGGGTATTTCTGATGAAGATATTCCTAACTTAGAAATCGCAACTGGTGAACCCATTATTTATGACGTTGACGAAAACCTTCATATCTCAAACAAAAAAGTCTTAACGAAACATATCGCCAAATAACATGTAATGACATGCAAATAAATAGCCCGGAAGCCAGGAACGTTGTTTCCTCGACTTCTAGGCTATTTTTCTTCTTTAAATTTTATTTCTTTAAAATATGCTTCATAAGCTTGCGTTAACTCAACCAATTCATCTGGCAATGGCCATTGTGGTGGTTGACCGTTCATGATTTGCACGAATACATTTAAGCAATTATGCCAACCGGTAGCCGTTTGCACTACCCAGGCAAGGTCTGAAAATGTATGGTTAAAATGTAATCTAGCACCAGATTCCGTTTCAGAAATCTCCATGCGTATCACATCGCGGCCATCTTCGATAAACTCAAAACCATCTTCAAGTGAAAACTTAGTAATCACCCCTTGGTAAAGATTCCCTTCGCCGTCATCAAATTTTATCAATCCGCCAACTTGGCCATCCATTTCCCCTGTTGCGAATGGATACCATTTTGAAAAAATGACTGGATCTGTCAAAGCGTTGAATACTGCCTCTTTTGACTGGTAAAAGTCCCTTTCAAAGTATAGTGTATACGAACTTTCGTTTTCAATTAATTGCCCAAATAACATCGTGTTTCCTTTCCCTTACGCTAAATCTAATAGCCTTTGGATATCAATCTTCTTCATCTGTATCATGACTTGAATTTGTGCTGGATTTTGTTGTAACTCTCCGATATTTGCCGCACAATTTGCTAGGATAAACTATATCTATCTTTTACCCAACCACACTGCTCAGCTTCAGGAACAGCGGATAATTTTTCCCAGTAATAATCTATTTCATCCTGACTCTCGCAATTAAGCCTCAAAGATATTGCTTCATTAAAACGGAAATATGGCCCACCCTCCAAAGCAATATAAGGTTGGTTATTTAAAGTGAACTCTGCCGTAATAACTTTACCTGTCATACCCTCAAAGTATTCGTCTAAACTGGCATCTGGATAGTACTCAATCTGCTGAATTTCTGAATTCGGAATCAGATCTACTTAGAAGCAAACCGCCTCTTCACAATCGCCGGCACTAAAACATAAACAAGGTGCAATACGCTTCATGATAGCTCTACTTCATTGGGTGCTGGTCAGTCATACGTCACTAATACTTATATAGTTTACCACAAGAAAGTGAAAATTCGAACAGTCTATCCCAATTAGGCCTACCCCCACTAAAAAAAATGACCTACAATATTATCGACTTATCAACAATAAAATAAAAAAAGATCCAGCCTTTACACTGAATCCTTTAGAGTAAATCTACTTAGCTTGTTCTGCTTTTTTATCTTTTTTGTAGATGGCATCGACGATGACGGCGATGGCGTTGTCACCTGATACATTTGTTGCGGTACCAAATGAGTCTTGGGTGATGTATAAAGAAATGGCTAATTGGTTGAAGGCTTCTGTTAGACCAACCATTGGTAAGAAAGGTAAAGCTGACATGATGGCCCCGCCTGGTGCACCTGGTGCAGCGACCATAGCGATTCCTAGTACCATGATGAAGCCAGCCATTGTACCAATTGAGATTGGCATTGAGTACATCATTAAGATGGCTGTCACACAAGATATGATGGTGATCATTGAACCAGCTAGATGGATAGTGGCGCATAGTGGCACAACGAAGTTAGCGATTTGCTCAGAGACGCCATTTTTCCGGGCAATTTCAACGTTTGTTGGAATGGTTGCGGCAGATGATTGGGTACCTGCGGCTGTTAACCAACCCGGAATTTGATTCTTCATCATTTGGATTGGGTTCTTACCGGCGTAAGCACCAACCACGGCGAACATGCAGGCTAGGTATAGTATATGTAAGACGATGGCAGTGACTAATACCCGCCAAAAGACTGACATAACAGCAAATACAGAGCCTGAATATGACATATCCGCAAAGTTAAAGAAGATATAGAACGGCAGTAGTGGAATGACGACTGTTTGTAAGGTTAGATCGATGACCTTACCGAAGTCGGTAAATACTGTCATCAAAGCTTCTCCCCGTCCTCTTGCTCGTAGCCAAGAAATCCCTAAGCCTAACATAAAGGCGAAGATAATGGCTGCGGTAACTGAAAACATGGGTTCTAGACCAATTGAGAATAAGGCGGTGGCCCCTTCACCTGATTTTTGGATGGTATTTGCCAAGTCGGAGGTGATAAATATTGGGAATAAATTGCTGGCTACAGCATAGGCAATGATACCGGCAACGATTGTTGACCCGTAGGAAATGGCTACAGTAATCCCTAAAAGTTTACCCGCACCTTCTGCTAGTTCAGCGATACCTGGAATAATCAAGCCGACGATCATCAATGGAATGATGAAGGCCAGGAACTCGGAGAATAATCCGGATAATGTTTTTAATACTTGGAAGAAAATTTCTGGTAGAAAACCAAATTGGCCGACAATAATTCCTAATATAATTGCAATCACTAATTTCAAGGCTAGCGGTATTTTAAACCCCTTCTTTGCCATATGAACAACTCCTCTAAATCATTTCTTTCTCAAAAAGAAAAAAGTCCCAAATCAACTTGGGGCTTAACTTATTTTTATGAGATTACTGCTTTTATTTTAACAGATTTTTAATGAAATAAACTAGGTAATTTCGACAAAATTGCATTCGCTTCTTGCCATTTCGGAAAATATTGGTCCATTAGCTGGTAGAAACGCTTGGTATGGTTGGTTTCTAGTAAATGGACTAATTCGTGAACAACAACTGATTCCAGGCAAATTAATGGTGCAGTGACCAAGTTCAAACTAATCCAGATGCGTTTCTTCTGGATATTGCAGGTCCCCCATCTAGTTTTCATTTGCTTGATCCGAAATTCATTGGCCCATACGTCCATATGGGCCATCATTTTAGGGCCGGTAATGACCAATTGGTCTTTCAACGCTTGTCTGTAAAAGGCCGTCATGACTTGTGCCCGCCCATCCTGGTCCATTCCTGGTTTGACAGTTAAAACTAGCTGGTTATCCATTAATTGGCAAGATGTTGGCCCCGGTTTTTCAATGACTAGTAAAGGATAGGATTGGCCCCATAAATAATGGATTTCGCCAGTTTCATAGCGTTTGACCTGGTCTTGGTAACGGTTTTGGATATCTGCCTGCATCCGCTCAATTTGGGCTAAGTTAGTTTCCACGAAGGCGACAATAGCGGCTTTACTGGCATAATTGGGTGCTGAAATACGCAGGTCTCCATGAGGTGGGACGGCTTTTAAGGTCAAGTTTTTATAGTTGGCCTGCTTGGTTACTTGAACGGGATAGCCCGCGATGGTCATATCAAGTTTAATAGCTAGCACCTCCCTGCGTGATTGTTTTGGCAAAATGACTGCCCTTATTCACTCTCGTTAATCTCTGTAATGAGGTTATCGTAATTGACTGTGGCATTCATGAAAGCTGTATTATCAGTTGCGAAATGCTGGTGGAAGTCGGTGACGGTTTGGACGGATACGTCTGCATGATTAATCGTATAATCAATGATGTGGCCACCAAAACTTTTGTCTTCGCTGATAAAATGGCAATGAAAGCCTTGTTTAACTACACCTTCAAATAGGTAAGGACCGTAAATCCCGATGCAAGTACCCTTGACGTTTTCTTGCTTGAATTCGGGTTGCTTGCGACTGGCGTCAATAAAGCGCGGGAAAGGTTCTTCAACGCGCGGGATGACCCGGGTATGCATGAAATCAAAAGACCCTTCGATGCGGATGACTGAAAATGTCGATAAGGATTTCAATTTCCCTTTTAGGTATTGATGCCATTCGTCTAGGGTAAATAATTCGTTTACGGTGAAGGTTTGGTCAGGCGTAAAGTCAGTAACGGCGGCATACGGCACGGTTTCGTCCCCTTTTAAAACGACTAATTCGCCGTTTTCCTTGGCCTGGTATGCCTTACCGTCAATCACGATCAATTCCCCATCTAAATGGTCCATGGTGCCAATCCCATAGTTGCCCTCTTTTAATAAGGCTTCTATGGTCATCGACCCATCGAAAAAGCCCGCCATTAAGTCGCCCAATGTTTGATGTTGAAATAGTTTCGCCATATCTGTCTCCCCGTATCGCTTTCTGTGCACAGTTCATTTTCATATTATTTAAACGATGGCACTTCTTGTCATGTCCATACTACCTTTTTTGCCCTCGTCTCGCAAGCTGTTGTAGGAATGACAGCTTGAAATTGTTGGCCCTTTTTCCTATACTAACTAGTACTTACTAGACAAAAAATTCGAGAGGAGTGGTTGGATGATTTCGCACGAGTTGCCTTTGATGCCGATTGGCGAGGATGAGAAGCGGTGGATGGCGGAAATTACGGGGGATGATGAGACTTTCGTCTTGAAACGGGATTTTCAGCCTGAGATCCGGCCTGGTGTTTGGGAAATTTATGATGGTTGGTACCAAATTCACGGCCAATTTCCTGGCATTTCACCCTTCGAGAAGGAATATGTCCTCGTGCAAAATGGGCAGATGACCCGCCACCTTGACTTTCGCTATATGATCAGTGCCCTACCGCAAATTAAAGCCTACGAAGAACAGCGAAAAGAACGCTTAGCATACCAAATCACCAAAGTCCTGGATGAAATCTACGAAGCAGTACCCTACGACGGGGTTTCAGACGCCATTTTAAGCCAAAAAGAGGACATGTCGATGGTGGAAACATCTAGCGAATTGGTCAAAGGTCTAGCCAACATCTTGAAACAAAAAGACGACATCATAAAAAAATACCAGACTTATTACGACCAAGGAGAAGACTTGTGGTAGATAGATTGAAGCTACGACAAAAGTCGCTGCTCTAATCTTCCAAAGGTTCCTTTCTTGGTGTCGGCTCTTACACCTTAAAAAGCCGAACAATTACCGGAAGTAATTGGCGTATTTTGGAAAGCATCGAAAGAGTTTGACTTTTGTGGGACAGCCGACGGAACGCAGCGACATACCGATGCCTTTCGTAAGAAGAGCCTGATATTACGACTTGTGGTAAATAGTAATTAGGGGCCTGACACTAATGTCAAAGCCCCTTTTTCTATATGTCGAATTTACAATTTAAGTGCAACACATAAAAATTTCAAAAAAATCTGGATCCGAACAATGAAATCTAAAGTAATCATTAATGCAATCACCTTCAGGGTTATGATAAGAAAAAGAAGTGCCAGGAGAAAATATAACTATAGAATTTGGTCTCACTTGATGAAATTTATCATTTATATAAAAAATAGCATTTGTTTTGATAAAGAGAGCAAGGTAAACATCAATTCCTTCAGGATGACCAATTTTCTCGGAATGGGGATGATGGAAATCCACGCCTCTATGTTTTGAAACAATGGAAAACAATTGAACCAACTGAATACTTCCTTCCTAAAAATTATGTTTTTATTTTTTCGTAAATTTCAAGGTTAAGTTAGCCACTACAGGTAACTCATTTGTTTGGTACCGTAACTGCCTTGTTATTCTAAATCAGTGACCCTCTGATAATGAACTGAGGGAAGGTAGTCTTCCGACCAGTCTGGCCTCAGGCCATCTTTCCAGACATGAAGCCATGCCGAGGTCAAGTAATGATAGGTCAAGCCCCCAATCGTTCTTGCTTGAATGCTTGAACAAATGTGTCATGTGGTGTTGCATAACCGAAAATTTTCCGCGGGTAATCGTTCATCCAACGCTGGATCCGCAAAATCTGGTTCTCGCTCTCCTCACTAATCGGGCTTCCCTTGGGGACGAAACGGCGAATTAATTTATGCTGATTTTCGCTCGTCCCACGCTCCCAAGAAGCATAGGGGTGGCTGAAATAGACGTCAGCTACATCTTGCAGAGCATCGTGTAGCCCCGAAAACTCCGAGCCATTGTCGGAGGTCACGGTCTTAAATAATTGATCGAAGTTAGCGCCAGCCCGTTCTCTTAGCTGTTGAACCGCTTGGTCCACCGATTCGGTGTCCTTCCCGTTCAACTTTAGGATGACTTCAAAGCGTGTCTGCCGTTCAGCCAGCGTCAGCAGCACGGCATCCGACTTGGTCTGTTTCCCACGACTGTGTCGATTGCCCAATGACCGAATGTTTCCCGGGTTTCAACTTCTTTAGAGCGTTCTTCAATTGACGTCCCGAGAACACGCTTGTTGGGACGGTGTCCTGGGCGGCCCGCTTTGATTTTACGGGACAGTTTTTCAAGCAAGTCCATGTTCTTTGTTCGCATGATTCCGCGGTCAATCCATTGATAAAGAGCAGTTGTTCCAGGAATGATGGCACAATCGAACAGCGCGTGTTTTCTGGCAAATCCGACTACGACGTCCGGCGACCATTTTTCATTTAACATTTTGTCATCTACCCAGTCAATGAAGGCATTTGTGTTCGCCCATTTGGGGCGTCTGCCACAGTTCAGTCGTTGATTTTCATAGAAGGCCTGTCCTGCATCAGCGTCATAAACAGAATAGTAGGTGTCATACACTTTTCCATTTTGGAGCTGAACCCAAAAGGAATCCGGGCAGTTGTCGAGCAACAATTTGAAGTTGCCAGACAGATTCTGGATGCGGGGCTTGTGCCAATCATTGAACCTGAAGTCGACATCTATAGTGAGAAAAAAGATGAAGTGGAGACTATTCTGAAAGAAGAATTGCTGCGGAATCTGGATACCTTACACGAAGACGATCATGTTATGTTGAAGTTGACAATTCCTACTGTGGCTAATACTTATAAAGAAACCATTGACCATCTAAATGTTCTTCGGGTCGTGGCCCTTTCCGGCGGTTATTCAAGGGATGAGGCAAACGTAAAACTGAAAGAAAATGATGGTTTGATCGCCAGCTTCTCCCGTGCTCTCTCCCAAGACCTGAACGTCAACCAGACCGATGAGGAAATTAACGCCGCATTAAAGGATGCAATTGATAGCATTTTTGATGCTTCCGTAAATAAAAAGGCTTAGAAAGACAGAAGTAGAATGCTGTGACGATCATTTTTAAGAGGATTTACAGATGTAAAATGAATATAAAGAAAAATACCTCCTTCACGAAAGGCTTAGCAGTTGATTACGTGAAGGAGGTATTTTTGACAGCAGGAATCGCTCGGCCTTCCCACTTTTCCATTCCATTTGATCTAAAAGAAATATAAAATACTTTTCTGAAGGTTATCTTTCATATCGATGTTTCCTTTTTTAATCAGAGACGGCAAATCAAAACCCTTCTCTTGCCTATTCATGGCAGGTAGCACAGGCAATAAAAATGCCTGCGCCATATTTGTTGATTCTGCTATGAAATAGTTCTTGACGAATCGTTTTTTCGTCCCTAGAATGTATGGACGTATCACTGACAAAGGTCATTTAGGAGAATTAGAAAACATGGAAAAAACGGAATTGAAAAAAAGTATCAGCGGCTTGACTGCGCTGACAGTATTAGTGGGTACTGTAATTGGAGCGGGGGTCTTCTTTAAGCCTACAGCGGTGTATTCTGCTAGCGGGGCTCCGGGTGTTGGGCTGTTGGCTTGGTTTGTTGCCGGTATCATTACCATCACTGGTGGTCTGACTGTTGCTGAAATTGGCACGATTTACTCGGAATCGGGCGGATTAATGCTGTATATGGAAAAAGTATATGGAAAGATTTGGGGGTTTCTGGCTGGATGGGCACAGATGATTGTTTATTTCCCAGCAAACTTTGCGGCTTTGGCCATTATCTTTGCGACGCAAGTTATCAATCTTTTCGGGTTAAGCGATCAATTGATCATTCCCATTGCGATTGGGACCGCCCTCTTTGTAGCCCTCATGAATTTTATGGGAACGAAGCATGGCAGCAGGATTCAAAATGTCGCTACTTTCCTGAAACTTATTCCTCTTTTTATTATCATTATTGCTGGGTTACTTTATCCTGGAGGAGGTCAACAGAGCCTTATGCCTTTTGTTTCAGAAGACCATTCTTTCCTGACTGCTCTTAGCTCAGCACTGGTTGCCACCCTTTTTGCTTATGATGGTTGGATGAACGTGGGGACGTTGGCGGGAGAGATGAAAAATCCCGGGAAGACATTGCCTCGCGTGATTGTCGGCGGACTCTCCATCGTGATGGCCGTTTATCTTGCAATCAATGTTGCCTATCTTTTTGTAGTCGATAGCGCTACTCTTGCAGGTACTGCTACCCCTGCAGCAGCTGTTGCTTCTAAACTGTTTCCAGGTATTGGCGGCAAATTAATCACGGTGGGAATTTTAATCTCTGTTTTTGGTGCAATGAATGGCTACTTCATTTCTGCTATGCGCATTCCCTATGTACTGGCAAAAAGAGGATTGCTTCCTTTTGCTGATTGGTTCGGTGTTTTGCATCCCAAAACTTATGTCCCAATGAATGGCGGCATAATGATTGTTTCTATCTCTGTCGTGATGATGCTGTCCGGTTCGTTCAATCAGCTGACTGATTTGATTGTATTCGTTATATGGATTTTCTCTACCATGACTTTCCTGGCAGTCATTATCCTGCGGAAAAGAAAACCCGCAATTGAGCGCTCTTACAAAGTGCCACTCTATCCCTTTATTCCGCTGGTAGCAATTGCAGGAGGCTTGTTTATTTTAATGAGTACTTTGCTGACGCAGCCGTTCAACGCTTTATTGGGAATCGTCTTGACTCTGTTAGGTGTTCCTGTTTTCTTATATACTCAAAAAAATCAAAAAGCTCCCGTTTTAATTGAAGAAGAATAATATTGGCATAGATTATCGAACAAGCAGCCCCATATGGAAGCTGCTTGTTTTGCATTTTTTTGGGGTGGTTTATAGGGATTTGGGGAGGTTTGTATAGTACAGAACTTTTTTATGAGCTGTATCATACACATTTCCTAAAGAAATGAATGACGACGAGCAGTAATGATACGTTCGAAGAAAAAAATAGAAACAAGCTCCGAATTTTGGAGCTTGTCTCTATTTGAATGCTCTATTCAATTTTAAAAAGGCGCGTACTGACATGACTTTCTTTCATTTCCAAAAAGATAAATGTATCTTCTTTTTCTGGGAAAGCAAGACTCGATAATACTTTCAAACCATCATTGAAAAAGATTTCTACGGATGAAGTATCAACGAAGATATTCATCTTCAACTCTTTGTTTGGAAGGAATTTACTTTGACGTGTTGATTTTGTTTCATTCATCTTTCCAATCCCTACATTCGTGCGGTCTACTTCAACAAAACCTCGTTCTGAGTCAAAATCAACTTTTAAGTAGCGAGTCCGCTCTTTATTTGCCAAAAGATAGAGGATCCCTTGTTGATTTTCAGGAAGAAGAATTTCTAATTCATAAGCATTTTCATCTGGCTGGTGTAAAGTTACCAAACCATTTATTTTCTCTGCTTTTTCTTCAAGCAATCGTTTAGTTTTGTTCATTTCTTCTACAGGATATTGATATAATTGGTTTCCTTTTACTTTCAATTCCTTCACTAAATTTAAACAATTTGTCCAACCATCTTGGTAAACAGGATACTCATTTAATGAACGCGAAATAATATTCCTATTGCATGAGCAAGGAAAGTCTTTAGGATATATTTCTAAGCAACTAAATCGTGCAAAATCAACAATTTCAAGAGAACTAAAGCGGAATACTATTCAAGAAAAAAGTTATTCTCCCTCAAAAGCACAAGAAAAGTATCAGCAAAGAAAGAGAAGAAAGTGTGGTCGTAAACGCATACTTCTAGATACAGAAATTCATTCTCGGGTACAACGACTCTTTTTGGAAGAACAATGGTCTCCAGAGGAGATTAGTGCCCGAATGAGACTAGAAATAAATCAGCAAGCTCTTAGTTATAATACGATTTATCGTGCAATATATCGCGGAGATTTTGATGAACCGAATCTTTCTCACGGCAATAAAGGTGCAATTCGTAAGTTAAAACATCGAGGTAAAACACGACACACAAACAATTATTGAGAGCGCCGTGGAAAAATAGCAATTTCGAATACGATTCATGAACGGCCATCTGCTGCCAATGAGCGCCTTGAGATCGGTCATTGGGAAGCTGATACTGTAGCCGGTAAAACAGGTAGGGCTTGTATTGTAACTCTAGTCGATCGTAGATATCGTTTTTCCCTACTTGGTAAGGTTGAAAAGAAAATCTCTAAAAATGTGATTGATTGTATGATCAATCTACTAAGAAATATAGGAGAAGATAAATGTAAAACCGTTACACCCGATAGAGGAAAAGAATTCTCCCAACATAGTCGAATAACGCTAGAATTAAATGGCACTAAAGTGTATTTTCCAGATCCACATGCTCCATAGCAACGTGGTACAAACGAAAATACTAATGGTTTATTACGTGAATATTCACCTAAAGGTGAAGATATTTCAGGTATTTTCGATAGTCAAATTCAAGAATGAGCGAATAAATTAAACACGCGACCACGGAAATGTCTAAACTGGAAAACCCCTTATGAAGTATTTTTTAATGAATCGTTGCACTTAATCTGACAATTGAAGATACATTTATTTCGACTTTATATCTATTTCCATTTCGCTTCTGCTGTCGGTTCATAAGCAGCCATTTTCTCTAACAAGACTTCCGGATCGCTTTCAACCAACAACATATCTCGGTATTGTTGATGCATAAACCCATGGTCGACTTGGAAATCCAAAAAGTCTAACAAGCCGTCATAGTAGTTATTCACATTCAAAATCCCGATTGGTTTGTCGTGGTAGCCAACCTGCTTCCAGGAAATCACTTCAAACAACTCTTCCATGGTCCCTGGACCACCCGGCAAGGCAATAAACCCGTCAGACAAATCAATCATCTGTGCCTTCCGTTCGTGCATCCCTTGGACAACAAACAATTTAGTCAGGTCAGGATGTTGAATATTGTTATCCGCCAACTTCTGTGGCACAACCCCCATCACATCGCCGCCAAAAGCCAAAGCCCCGTTCGCTACAGCAGCCATACAGCCCACATTTGACCCACCATAAACCAAAGTTCGCCCAGATTTAGCAATCAACTCGCCGACCTTTGTCGCCATCTCTTCATAAACTGGGTCATCTCCAGTAGCCGACCCCAAATATACCGCAACATTTTCAAGTTCCATGCACAACACCCCTTCTTTCCCAATATTTTAGCCAAACCATCATCATCTGACAAGTACCTCCCCCTGAAAAAGGGCGAAACGCATCTTGCTGCCATTCTCTATCAAGCATCCACATTGACCCACCCCACGCGTCCTGTCATAATGTAAATAGAAGAGGTGGTTATATGACAACAACATTAAATAAAATCGTATACGAAAACTTACAAGACGAAGTAGTGGTGGATATCCGTGACAATACAACCTTCCGCCAAGGTCACTTGCCGAATAGTTTGAACGTCACAGCCAAGCAAAAAGACAAATACTGGGATGGCTTGGTCAAAAACAAAGAAAACATTGTCATCCTTACAGATAAGGAAGATTCGCTCGCTGACTTTGAAGACCTAGATCCAAACGCTTATATTTTTTTTGAAGATATCCCGCAAGAAGTATTAGTTACAAGTGCAGAAATCACAGCGGCAGATTTTTTACAATTATCTGATGATAATGACTATATTTTATTAGACTTACGTCACCCAGATGAAATTACCCGCCCAGCACCAGAGAAAAACTTGGTAAATATCCCACTAGAAAAGCTAGCCGATAACTTAGAAAGAATTGATAGCGACAAAGATATTTACCTACTCTGTGGATCAGGCGGCCGTGCCACAGCAGGCGACGCCTACTTAACAGCACATGGCTACAACAAAACACATGTCATCGAAGGCGGCATCAAAGCAGTCATTCAAGCCCAAGGGGAATAATTGTGTTAGCTGTATTTTATTTTAGTTTGCTATGTTGCTTTACTGAGGAGAATCTCCACTAATATTATTAAAAAGATAGTGATTGCCGAGTCAGCGGTCACTATCTTTTTCATTTGCGTGATTGTTTTTCTGAAATTTGAATGGTTTTTCCGTAATCTTTTATATATTAGTGTATGATAGATATATATTTATATTATACGTTATAGGGAGGAATAGGACATGTTGAAAAGAATACCCGTTCTATTATTAACAGGTTTGCTTTTAGCTGGTTGTGCTGGAAATGAACAAGAAAATGGCGATGGGTCCCAAGAACAAGCTACTACTAGTGAATCTTCAGAGGCTAACAATACTAATGATGGTGAAGATGCGGAAAGCATTGACCAAGATGAGGATACTAATGAAGAAACAGATAATCAAGTAGCTAACTACTATATCGACCCTGAGATTTCAAGTGTATTGCCGGCTAATGAGGATGCGAACCCTAATGTTGTACTCGCCACTGTCGATGATGTACCAAGGAAGTTACCCGACACACCAACGTCGTCAGTAGAGGAAGCACAAGCTATGGCCGATCGCGGTATTTACGGGATTTTCTTCGTCAACGGTATGTACTTACAAGGTGAAGATGGCGAAGAAGGCCGGCAAGCATTAAAAGAGATTGCCGACATGGGTCATGTGATTGGTAACCACACGCTTACGCATTATAGTCTTGACCAAGTACCTGACGAAGAAACCTTGCGTCACGAAATTATTGGTAACCAAGATATTATTGAAGAAGTTATTGGTTATCGCCCACAATTCTTCCGTCCACCACACGGTATTGAAACCCCAGAATTAGAGGGGATTTTAGAAGAAGAAAACATGGTGGCGATGAACTGGTCGTATGGTTTTGATTGGGACGAAAACTATTCAGACCCAGCAACGCTAGCAGATGTCATGGTGAACACTGAATTCTTATCTCCAGGCGCTAATTTATTAATGCACGACTTAACTTGGACCAACGAAGCTATGCCGGCCATACTAGACGGTATCCAAGCCAAAGGTTACGAATTTGTTGACGCCCGTGACATCGCCACACGAGACGAAATGGCTGACTTATAATCTAACCACTTGATTTTAAAAACATTTATACACGCAAAAAGATAGTGTCTGTTTAAGTTAACATTCACTATCTTTTTATATTGGTTATTAATTTGACTACATTGAGAAATTACTCATCATAATTAGCATATATTTATATTCTGTAACTATTGAATGTATTCGTGGATTACCTTAAAGCCACTGGCTTATCTATTAATCATCAAAAGTTACTAAATAGAGTTGAAACCAGAGGCTTCATATTTTAATTAATCTTTTATTTCTTTTTTCTTTAATAACACGATATTTTCTAAATGTGCAGTATGAGGGAATTGGTCGATTGGTTGCACTTCTACAACTTCGTAGCCAAAGTCAAGTAACCAAACGAGGTCGGCTGCTAAACTTTTCGGTCCGCATGACACGTAGACAATGCGGTCGGTGCCGAATCGACCGATGGCACGCATGACTTTACCGCCCGCCCCGTTACGCGGTGGGTCTAATAATAATAAGTCTGGCTGCCCCCAAACATCTGGTAAAACCCGCAATCCTGCTCTGGCATCTGAGGCCATAAAGAAAGTATTATCTAGGTTGTTATCTGATGCATTTCGTTTAGCTGAGTTGATTGAGTTCTCTACAATTTCAATCCCTGCCAACGATTTAGAAGCGGCTGCTAATGGTAGTGAAAAAGTCCCGATACCACAGAATAGGTCTAAAACTTTCATATCCTCTTTGACCTGAGCCATGTCAATCGCAGTTTCTACCATCTTATCGGCTTGGACAGGATTTACTTGGAAGAAAGTATCTGGCCAAATACGGAATTTAAAACCTTGTAGTTCGTCGTTGATATAGTCACGACCGTGAATGAGATAGACATCATTGTCATACGACCGTTCGGTACCCCCATTTTTCTTCAACCATTGGAAGGAAACGATCCGTGGTTGCGCGTTCAGAAGGCGTTGGGTAAGGTCCTCGATGGCTTCAGTATAAGCGTCAGGTGCTTCTAAAGCGTAAATGGCGACCATGATTTCCCCTGTTGCAAATGATTGACGCATCAATAGGTTGCATAGCAAACCTTCTTTGGTATCTTTATCCAAGCCTGGGAATTGGTAGTCTTTTTGCCATTTAGAGACAACTTTTTTAATGGCAATCATCTCTTCTGGGGCTAGGATGGAGTCTTCTAAGTCGATAACTTTACGGTAATTTCCTTGTTGGTGCATACCTAAAGACCCGTCTACGCCAAAAGTTAATTCCATCTTATTGCGGTATCGGTAAGGATTGTCCATGCCGATGATGGGTTTGACTAGGTTGGTATCAAAGCCAGCTTCTGCTAAATAACCCTTAATCAGATTTTCTTTGTGGGCTAGCTGGTCTTCGTATTTCATAAATTGTAGGGGCGCGCCGGCAGCCATTTCTCGGTCTACTGGCATATCCAAATTCCGCATGGGACTTGGTTCCAGCAATTCGTCAAATGATAGACTGGCTTTATGACGTCCTTTGGCATTGGGCACAGTCACGCGGACTTTGTCGCCCGGGACGACATTATCGATAAATAGTAGTAAATGTTTTCCGTGGGGGCCTTTTTCTGGCGGATGGATATAGCGCACAAAACCCACGCCTGTATGGTCCAGTTTCTCAACTGTCACCTCAAGAACTTCTGTTGGATATATATCTTTCTTCAATGTTTCACACCTCTTCTGGCAATTGTCAAGAAATTATAACAGTTTATACGAAAAAAGACTAGGTTTCCCCAGCCTGATTTCTACTATTATCTACTATATATGTGGCAGTAATTTATTCCCCGCGGTAGCGCATTTTCAACCCATTTAGGAAGTTACGTGCGTAGCGATCGCCACATGGTTTGTAGTTGCGGTGCCCTTCTTTACGTAAGACGGCACCTAATTCACTTTTAGTTAAACGGCCGCCAGCATCTTCCATGATTTCATGCAAATCTTCTGTGGTTAATGACAAGGCAATCTTCATTTTCTTCAATAATAGATTGTTGGCATTGTCGTCAGTTAACTCAAGCTTTGGTTCCGGTGCCCCTTCACGGACGCCACGTTGGGAAGTGATAATCCCATTTAAAAAGCGTTCAAAGTGTTCATTGTCTAAGACTTCTTCATACTCACGCTCATACTCGTCTTCACTAGTAGGCGTTGAAGTAGTGAAGGCACGTACTTGATCAGCTGTGACACTTGCCCCACCCATGTCGAAAATTTTTACAACAT
Source organism: Aerococcus sp. 150760013-2 (assembly GCF_053627715.1). Taxonomy (NCBI): domain Bacteria; kingdom Bacillati; phylum Bacillota; class Bacilli; order Lactobacillales; family Aerococcaceae; genus Aerococcus; species Aerococcus sp. 150760013-2. The sequence goes on along the minus strand of NZ_JBSEYI010000011.1, from coordinate 38,310 downwards.
CTTCGTCTTTGATATCTAAAGCATAACGCAAGCGCGTTAGTCGGTCATTATTATTCATTTTATCTCAACCTCTCTCAATAACTATTATAGCAGATTAACCATCACGGTGGGCATCTGCTTCAGTAATTTCACGGATTGGCTTACAAGGGTTACCGAATGCAATCATGTTGGCTGGGATATCTTTTGTGACTACTGAACCGCCACCAATGACAGCCCCGTCCCCAATCGTTACACCGGGCATGACTTTCACACCACCACCAAACCAGACGTTATTGCCGACTGTGATGGGTTTGGCGTACTCTAAACCTTTATTGCGACGGTCTGCATCTAGCGGGTGTCCGGCTGTATAAAAGCCGCAGTCTGGGGCAACAAAGACATCATCTCCGAATGTGACTTTAGCCCCGTCAAGGATAACTAAATTGTGGTTGGCATAAAAGTTTTTCCCGATTTCAATGTTGAACCCATAATCACAATAAAATGGCCCTGCAATTTCAAATCTATCGCCCGTTTTGCCTAGTAACTGGCGGATAATGTCTTGTCGCTTTACTTTTTCACTAGGCCGTGCATGATTAAAGTCATAACACAATTCCTTGGCATCCGCTCTGGCGTCAATTAATTCCTGGTCATAGTTGGCGTCATAAATCAGCCCAGCTAACATCTTATTTTTTTCAGTTGTCATGAAGGAAACTCCTTATATTATTAACCTATTTCTTAATCTTAGTATAACAAAATCTATTTATAACCAGAAATAACTATCTTAAACATTTACAAATTTATCTAGATTGAATAAAGCTTTTAATATATTGGTCTCGTTAAAAAATTTAAGTTCCAAGTCTCATATTAAAAAGGCCGGAACTAAGTCCCGACCTTTTATGCTAACTTAATTCTTTTTAAGATCAAGTTTACTTACAATTATTGGTGCAAGCTTACTAGTAAAATTTGTAGCTTTTAAGGTAAAAGTACAAAATAACCATCTAAAGTATACCACCTTAGATGGTTAACTAACTACTATTATCCTATATCGTTTGAGCTTAGATCTCTATTCTCATTCAATTGTTTCCACCAATATGCACTCTTCTTGGGATATCTTTCTTGCGTATCGAAGTCAACATAGAATAAACCATACCGCTTGTTGTAGCCGTTTGACCAAGAGAAGACGTCCATCAATGACCAAACAAAGTAACCGGCTACATTGACACCAGCATCAATTGCCTCTGTACAAGCTATTAAATGCTTTCTGATGTAATCAATTCGAGGCGTATCATCGATTAACTCTGTGTTGAAGTCGTCCTTATACCCCATCCCATTTTCAGTTACATAAATCTTCTTATAGTTTGGATACTCTTTTGCCACGCGAATCATTTGATCTCTTAAACCATCTGGATAAATTAGCCAATCCCAATCATTTCTTGGGATGTCCATATCAAACATTTGCTCACCAACGCCATGTAACGCAAAAACTGACGTGCCTTTCTCCCCAGTACCATTATGGTGGATATCATTATCACCATCATAAGCTCTCACAAAATTACTTTGATAGTAATTAATACCTAGGAAGTCATTTAAATCTTTCGCTGCATCAAGATGCGCTAAGTCTTCTTCTGTAATATGAATTTCACCATTATTTGCTAGTAGTATTTCATTTACAGCATCCATCACTTCTTCGGTATAGTAACCTTTATAGGTAGCATCTAGTAAAAACTTATTCGCAAGTACATCATATAAGAATGCTGCACGCTCATTTTCTTTTTTACCTTCATAAGGATACTTCGTTTCTAATGAATGAATAATTCCAATCTCACCATCATACTGGTTGTCCTTAAATAATTTAATAGCTTTTGCATGCGCAACCATCATATTATGTTGTCCTTGCAAAGTTTTTGAGAAATCATAAGTAATTGCTGGTGGGAATTTTCCTACTAAATATTGCCCACTAGTTACAGGCCAAATCTCATTAAAGGTGATCCAATATTTTACTTCCTCTTGATATTCGTTAAAGCAAAATTCTGCATATCTGACAAAACTTTCAATTGTATGCGGATTTAAGAAATCTCCTTGACTATGTAAGGCATCCGGTGTATCGAAATGATGTAGTGTAACATAAGGCTCAACCCCTTGAGCACGTGCTTCTTTAAATAAATCATGGTAAAATTGTACACCAGCTGGATTAGCTTCCGCATCATCTCCATTAGGGAAGATACGCGACCATGCGATAGATATACGAATAGCATCAACACCAAATTCGTGGGACAATTTTAAATCTATCGGATATTTGTTATAAAAATCACTCGCAGGATCGGCTTTAAATCGACCTTGTTTTTCTAAATAATCATCCCAGGCCACCTTACCTTTCCCGTCTACTGCCGTTGCACCTTCTGCTTGATAAGCAGCTGTTGCGCCACCCAATAAAAATTCTTTAGGTAAATTCATCATAAACTCCTTTGCTTAACTTTAACTATTATGCTTCTTTTAATACGGAATCAACAAATTCTAATGCGGCTTTTGGATCACGCGTTAATGATATGTATTCTTTCCCTTTTGTTTTGACTAACTTCACATTTAACCGATCAGCATCTTCTTTAATATCATCATAGTTAGAAACGACTTGAGGTGCCAATATGATTAAATCATAGTTCCCCATAATCTCTTGGTGAGCACCATAAGCCCCTGCACCTGCTACTACTGGAACATCATATTCCTTAGCCCCCTTGTTTAGGGCGTTGGCTAATAGCCCACTGGTTCCTGCACCGGCACATAAGACCAAGACAGATACTTCATCTTTGATATGACTACCAGTTGAAACTTGACCGTCATTTTCTCCGACTTCAGTTGCATCAGCTTTAGTTTCTGCTTGTTCTTCAATAATTTCATCTTCGTTACTTAATTCTTTTTCTAAAATTTGTTTGTCATAAACTTTAAAGAATGGGTAGTAAATAATCGCATCTACTGCAATCAGTAGAGCCACTACAACAAATGATAAAGGTGCAATTCCTGTCCCTAATACGATACCTATAGGTCCTGGTGTTGGCCAAGGTAGGAAATAAGAGAATCCATTCATTCCAAAAACTTCTACAAAGAATTTAAAAATCCAGACATTTAAAATAGGTGCTAAAACAAAAGGTACAAAGAATACTGGATTCAATACCAATGGTCCACCAAATAGGATTGGCTCATTCACACCAAAAGAGGTTGGGATAAATGACGCTTTCCCCACTGCTTTATTTTGTTTTGATTTACCAAACCACATAAATAAGTAAGGCACGACAAACGTTGCACCTGTACCCCCTAATGTTGCAACAAAGTACTGTAATCCCGGTGTAATAATGTTAGCAGCATGCTCACCACCTTGGATTAATGCTAGGTTTGCATCCATATTCAAGAAGGCAATTGCAGTAATGGCTGGTTCTACAATTGATGGTCCATGAATACCAATAAACCAGAAGAATCCTATAGCACCGTAAATAATGGCGATCCCCACATAACCATCGGCTGCAGTAAACAAGGGTTGAAACATTTGAATTATGGCTTGTGCAAAACTTACGCCTGTAAAAGCACGAATCGCAATGTCAATACCATACGCGATGACCACTGCAATAGCAAATGGGATAACGTCCGTAAATGCTTGTGAGATATTTGGTGGTACTTCCTCTGGCATTCGAATGGCAATGTCATTTTTCATACAGAAATTATAGACAATCACGGTAATAAAGGCTGCTACAAAGGCTGCTAATAGCCCTGTTGTGCCGAGATAACCAGATGAGAATCCTGCAACAACTGCATCCCCTTCACCCTGTGCAATTTCAGTTGATGAAAGGAATAGGAAGACAACAATCGCTGCAATCATGGTGGAAACGCGATTTAACTGCTTGGTTGCCGGCAATCGTCTATTATAGGAATCTGTTAGCGCCCTGGCTGTTGTTGCTGAAACGAGTAGCCCTAAAATCCCCATTGAGAAGGTATAGGGTTTTACAATGAAGGCAACAACTTCATCACTCCAGTAGAATCCCCACACATTTGGCACATAAGCAATCAGCATAAAGATACTTGAGAATAAGACGACAGGCATGGCTGATATAAACCCATCTTTAATCGCCCTTAAGTAAATATTTCTAGATAGTTTCTCGAAGAATGGCTTCATCTTCTCAATCTGAGAAATCAATTTGTCCATCATTTTAGTCACCTACTCTACGGTAAAGTTCGATAAAATCAGTTACAATCTCTTTTAACAACAAGGTCGTCATTAAGTGGTCTTGTCCGTGGACCATAATGAAACCTAACTCAATATTCTCACCACTCGCTTCTTTAGCTAGCATATTTGTTTGGGCATTATGGGCATCCACTAAACTTTCGTTGGCTTCACCAACCAATCGTTCAGCTTCGTCAAATTCGCCGTTTCGCGCTTTGGATAAAGCTTCCACCAAAATTGACCGTGCCTCACCAGCATATGCGACAATTTCAAAACCTATCATAGTTGCTTCTTCTTTATTCATCACTGCTACCTCCGTTAATTGATCTTATTTACTTGTGGCTAAATTACTGGAAATTTTACTTTCCCAAGACACTGCTGTCTCGTTTAATGTCTGATTTAATTCTTCAATATTGGCCACACCTTGTGTGCTCAACCATTCGCGGGCTGCAGCTTCTCCTTCATTAGCAAAAACGGCAACCGACTCTTTCCAAGTAGCCCGGCCACATAAAACCCCATTAAAGTCTGCGCCAGCTTCTTTGGCGAATACTAAGGTATCTCTAAATAATTGTGAACTTACTCCTGCACTTAAGTAGATATATGGCAATTCTGTCGCTTCGTCTTGCGCTTTAAAGTAACCTTTTGCTTCTTCAGCAGTGTATACTGGCTCATCATCAGTAAAGCCTTCAACAAAGTTCATATTTACAGGCACTTCCACTTTTAAGACATCTACATCATATCTATCCTTAGAGAATTCTTTCATAGCTTCTAAAACTTTTCTTGGTTTCACTTCTGCATATTCTTTCGATTTAGCATCTTCAATATCTTTGTCATAAGTTAAGATCTCTAAGAAGTAAGGAATTTCTTCTGCCTTACATTCAGAACCAATACGTTCTACAAAGGCTTTTTTTTGTTCATTAATTTCAGTATCTTCATCTGCATCATAATATAGAAGGAATTTAACAGCATCTGCCCCTTCATCTTTAATTCGTCTAGCAGACCAAATTGGTAATAAGTCTGGTAAGCGACCTGGTTCTGAAGCGTCATAACCTGTTTCTTCATAAGCTAATAACAAACCTGCAGAAGGCGCTTTCACTTTTGCCGCTGGTAAACCATATTCAGGGTCTAATAAGATAGACGAAGCGTATGGTGTCAACTCTTCAGAAATAGCTTCTTTGAATGTTTCAACCGCCTTTTGAATATCATCTGTTTCTCCTGCTTGAGCGATCATTTTCTTCAATGACCCCCGTTGATCAATAGCTAGCGCGGAAATAAATCCTTCTTTAGTAGATAATTGTTTTAATTTATTTAGTTTACCTTCTGATACGAATTTCATAATATCCTCCTTGTAACTGATTGTTAATTTATGTTGTTTTATGTTTCTATTTGTTTAATTAGATATTATAACGCTTTAACCTTCTAGTCAAGCCCTTATCGAATTTTTTTGTTTGTTTTTCGATTTATTTTGATTGTTATTGTTGAAGTTTGTTTATTTATGTTCTACAATGTGTTTGTAAATATAAAAATTAAACTTTGGAGGTTATATTATGAAAGTGTATCTTGGTGCTGACAAGGACGGAATGCAATTAAAAGAAGTCATTAAACAATACTTACAAACAAACAAGATTGATTATGAAGATCTATCAGAAACACCTAGCGTGGATTTTGTAGAATCTACCACTAAGGTAGCCCAAAAAATTCTAGCGGATGACAATGCACGCGGGATTTTATTTGATCGCTATGGTGCAGGTTCATACATTTCAGCCACAAAAATCAAAGGCATTATTGCCGCCGAAGTTTCTGATGAGCGGTCTGCTTATATGACAAGAGAACACAATAATTCAAAAATCATTACATTAGGTGAACAAATTGTGGGGCACGAACTAGCAGAGAACATTGTGGATGCATTTCTATCTGCCGATTATGACGGTGGTCGTCACCAAATCCGTGTAGATATGTTAAACGCTATGTGCTAAGAGAATAGAATCGGAGGTAAAATTATGAAAATTGCAATTGGTTGTGACCATATCGTGACAGATATAAAAATTCGCGTATCAGATTACTTAGTAGAACAAGGTTATGAGGTGGTTGATGTAGGTACCCATAATCACGTGAGAACCCACTACCCTATCTTTGGGCGTAAAGTTGGTGAGGCAGTAACAAATGGTGAAGCTGATCTTGGTGTCGTCATTTGTGGTACTGGTGTTGGGATTTCAAACGCCGTCAACAAAGTGCCAGGCGTTCGTGCAGCTTTGGTAAGAGATATGACAACTGCTCAATACTCTAAGCGAGAATTAAACGCCAACGTTATCGCCTTCGGTGGGATGATTACTGGTGAATTATTAATGGAAGATATCATTTCTGCCTTTATCCAAGAGGAATATCAACCTTCTGAGGAAAATAAAACTCTAATCAACAAAATTACCCACCTTGAATCAAGCAATCATTCAGACAACCCTGACTTATTCACTGAATACCTTGAAAAATGGGACCGTGGCGAATACCACGATTAAGCGGTGATTATATGATTTTGACTGTAACCTTAAACCCTTCCGTTGATATCTCATACACCATCCCCGACCTGCGATTAGACACAACAAATAGAACTGACCAAGTGGGTAAGACAGCTGGTGGCAAGGGGATTAACGTGACTAGGGTCATTCATGATTTAAATAAAGCCGTCACCGCCACTGGTTTTATCGGTGGACATTTAGGTGGAGGCATTGTCTCGGAATTAAATAAAAACGGTATCAAAACAGATTTCTTATCTATCGAAGGTGAAACCAGAAATTGTATTGCCATCTTACATGATGGCCAACAAACCGAAGTATTAGAATCAGGTCCTACCATCACCGATTATGAAAATGCGGCCTTCTTAACCCACTTCAAACAAGCTGTTGGCTACGCTGATGTCATTACGATTTCCGGGTCTTTACCCAAAGGGTTAGAAGAAGATTACTATGTAAAACTGATTCAAATCGCCAACAATTTAGACAAGAAAACCGTGCTTGATACGTCCAAATCTAACCTTTCAAATGTACTAGAAAATTCATTTAAACCTACTGTAATCAAACCCAATATTGAGGAATTGTCCGATTTATTAGGTCAAACAGTCAGTTCAAATCCTGCAGATTTAAAAGCTGTCTTAGCTGATGAATTATTTTCGGGGATTGAGTGGATTGTCGTGTCTTTAGGAGGCGACGGTGCTTTTGCTAAACATAACAACCGCTTTTATAAGGTAAATATACCAACCATTTCTGTTGTAAATCCTGTTGGCTCCGGTGACGCAACAGTTGCAGGGATTGCAGTGGCCTTAGAGGATAATTTAGATGATATTCAACTACTTAAACAAGCCATGACTACAGGTATGTTAAATACTATGGAGAGTATCACGGGCCATATCGATATCAATCATTTTGATGATTTATTTAATCGCGTGACTATAATCGAATATTAATTCATTTTGTGCTCTTTTCAAGTATACTATGTATTTGAGAAGAGCATTATTTCGTTATATGATATATATACGACCTATTTTCTATGACGATGCTATTGAAGCACTTGCTAATAATAATTGAAAAATACCTATTACACATTACCGGAAATGAGGTGAACTCAACAATGTTAAAAAAGAAGAGACATGAACTTATCTTAGATTTATTAAAACGTAACGGCACCGTATCCGTAACTGATATCGTCGACAAGTTAAATGTATCAGATATGACTGTGCGACGAGACTTAACAGAACTAGAAGAAAGTGGTTCATTAAGACGAGTTCATGGGGGAGCAATTTCACTAGGCGAATATCCAAAAGAAGAACTATCTCATGACGCTAAGAAAGTCATTAATATCAGCGAGAAAAACCATATCGCTGAAAAAGCGATTGAGCTAATTAATGACGGTGACATCATCTACATGGGCCCTGGTACCACCATGGAAATCATGGCTCAAAAGATGGAACGGCAAGATTACGAGGTATACACCAACTGCTTACCCGTCTTCAATACCCTGGCTGATAAAGACATCAATGTCTACCTACTAGGGGGTAGAATTAAGAAGAATACCCAAGCTTTTAATGGCTATATCACCCTTGCTGTACTAGAAAACCTAAAATTCCACAAGGCCTTCTTTTCTGCCAATGGGGTCACCAATAACAGCATTATGACTGCCACCCTTGAAGAAGGAAAGACGCAGGAACTGGCTCTGAATAATTCAACTGAGAAGTACCTACTGCTAGACGCCTCTAAAGTAGGTAAAGAGGACTTCTTCACTTACTATTCTTTAAACGACGTGACTGCTGTAGTCATTAATAATGATGAAGACCATCGGTATGAACAGATTGTGAAGCATTCAAACATCCTATTAGTTTCTGAATAGGCGTCATTTACCCTTTGAAAAATGACTACCGCTATAAACAAAAGCAAACCCGCAACATCTTCGGACGTTGCGGGTTTGCTTTTTCTTTATCTTGTTGATGAATGCTTATGCTTTTTTCTTTGCATATTCAGCATTACGTTTCTTCATTTCTTTTGCGTACCAAATGAATAAGACAAGGTAGATAGCAACCGCTAGGGCTGCATACAAGATCATTTCGATATCTCCTTGAGAGGCTTGTCCAATAAAGTAAGCCACAAATTTTTCAATCGGCCCTTCTAAGGTTGAATGTGAAATCAAGGCGTTAGAAGCTACATCAGCTGGGAAGGCCCCTACTTGCTTGGCTGTTTCTGTAACGAATGGTGCGATTAAGGTACCAGAATATAAGAAGGTTGGTAATAAGACTGTACCAATTACAATCATACGGATAATTTTCCCACGAGTAACAACTAATAAAGCTGGTGTTAGTCCCATGGCGATAATTCCACCTAGTGGTAGTAAACCATTATTTGGTAAAACCAGGGCTTCAATCAACATGATTGGTGCTAATACGTTGGCAACCGCCCAAATTTCAGCACGACCGGCGATAAAGGGCCAGTCTAACCCGATATTAAAGGTACGATCTGAGAATTTTTTACTGGTAAAGTCTGTTACCCCTTGCGATAAGGGCTCAACGGAGGCAATAAACCATTGACCGATAACTGAAAAGAGTTCCAAACAGACAGCCGCTGTAAACCCTAAGGTCAGCATTTCCTGAATTGAAATACCCGCTAGGATGCCTACGAAGAAGCCTAGGTAAATCCCAATGGCAAACTTAGATCCCCAAAAACCAATTTTACTATTTAATTTTGCGGCATCGAAGTCGTATTTATCTAACCAAGAGAACAACTTGTCATAGATTTTATCTAATAACATGATAATTGGGTTCATCATGTAATTCATATGAGTCGTGGTCATTGGGTTTTCATCCGGTGCATTCAATAAGTCATTGAATGTCGGTTTCATCAAGTCAGAGTTAATGATTTTCAATACCCCAATAAAAACAACTAATAAGGTTGTTACGAATAAGTTGGCGCCCATATACATTGCAAATAATCCAACGATTGATAAATGCCAAATATCAAAGATATCCACATCTAGCGTGTTTGTTTTATTTAAAGCCAGCATAATACCGTTAATAATCAATACAACAAACATAAAGTATAGCGTGTACGGTGAACCCCAAGTAATGGTCGCTAAGGGTGCCCAACCAACGTCAGTCACATTTAAATTCAACCCTGTATTGGCAACAAATTCTCCTAGTGCACTCGAGAAGGCACCTGTTAAAATGTTCATGATCGCCCCAACCCCTGTTAAGGCAATCCCTAATTTAATCCCACCTTCAAGTGCTTTGGTAAATTTCACCCGGAATAATAAGGCAATGACGGTCAAAATAATCGTCATTAAAGGCGCTGCCCCTAAATTTATCAAAGGTTGGAGTACTGTATTCGCCAAATCAATAATATAGCTCATCTTCTACCTCCAAATACTTTTCCTAGCATCTATTTAATAATCGATTCAATTTCATCGTAAACTGGTTTGGCCATCGCTGGAATACGGTATAGAATCGGTCCTGCATTGACAACTGGAATCTTGATATCAAAAGAGAAATCCGTATCCGCGATTTCCGCAAAAATATCATACTTGTTTAACATATCTTCAGTAATATCTTTGATCATTACAGCGTCACAAGTCACACTGTACCCGCGTTTTTTCATTTCTTCTTCAATGGCATGTTTAATTTGATGGCTTGAGTTAACCCCTGCCCCACAAGCTGCTAAAATCTTTGTCATCATATTACCTCCTGAATTTTTTATATCTATTTTTTATAATTTACCTTCGATAATGTCGTAAAGGTCTAACGGTGTTGACGCTTGGAATAAAGCTTGCGCTTCTTCAGTATCTAAGATGTTGATAAAATCCATAATCTTGGCTAGAATTTGCGACTGTTCTTCTGGACTATTATTCAAAATGATGAATAAGTTAGACACTTCTAGCGATTCTTTAGGGCGAATCATATTGTGAAAAACAACTTTATTGGTTAAGCCAACAGGAATCACCTTGGTCGCATTCACGTATTCCCCTTCAGTGTGCGGAACAGCGATATTACTATAGCTAGGATCAATTACGGACAAATCCAAGCCGGTGGGATAATTTTCTTCACGTTCTAAAATATTTTCAATAAACTTTTCTTTCACGAGTCCTTTCTTCAATAATTTCAAACCAATTTCTTCTAAGACTTCTTCGCTTGTTGTCGCGTGAGAAATAAAGGTATCTTCAATCGACACTAACGATTCTTTAACTTCTGACAATGGTCATCCTCCTCTACTTGTGTACTTTACATTTGTTATTATAGCGCTTACATTTTATTTGTCAACATTATTAAACATAAATAAACAATTAACAACAATAGTGCAAATTAAAAATATGACAGCAAAATCAAAAAGACCCCCATCAGAACAGGGTTTCCCCTGTCTATTGGAGGTCTTTCTTATTTAGAAAATTTCTCAAAAATTAAGCTGTTGCTTTTTGTCTGCTGTTTGCGTATACAGTGGCTGCGACTGTTACCGCATAGTATAGGGTTACTAGTCCCATGAAGACAGCATTTTCACGCAAGAATTCAAAGGCCACCATGTGGACAAGTGTAGCAGTTGTGCTCACTGCAAGTAAGCCTTTTGTCCATTTGCTGAAGGTAGGTTGGCGATTAGGTGTCATTTTGCCAGAAGCAATTTGACCGATAAATGTGGCCACTGCATAAGTGATAAAACCAATTACAGCAACGAAACCAGTGATGGCTACGGCTGATCCAGTTAATAAGTTGCCTAGACCTGTGAATGATAGGGCTACGTGACCAAGAATGGCCATCACTAAACCGATAATAGTTGTTGATGCTGCTTGTACTTGCGCGTCATGGTTTTTCGTCAAGATAGCTTGCAAGGTGCTCGCAACCATTAGGGCGAATACCATTAAACCCATAACTAGTCCCATTGAAATGGTTGTTGTGCCAAGTAAGCTGGCTACTAATGTGGCAAAAATAGCCATACCTAATATTGGATAAAATCCTTTTTTCATTATTGTCCTCCTAAAAAATATCTAGCTAGTAACTGTTATAGATTACAAGACGAACGGGTCTTCCATAATAACTGTTAAGCTTGTTGGATCTTGAACGTTGGTATCACGACCTTCGTCTGGTAAATCTTTGGCTGATGCTGGTTGTGCAGGTTCAGTTGGCACATTTAGGTTTTCCGCACCACGTGCATTGGCTTCACGGTTAGCTTGGTCTGAATCTCTTGGTGTAGGTGCTAGATCAACAGTATTCATATCAATGCCTAAAGCTTTCGCTACTCCTTCACCATATTTAGGATTTGCTTGATAACAATTGTTGATATGACGGTGCTTAATTTGTAGCGTAGCATCACCCATTGCACGTGCAGTATTTTCAAATAAAACTAACTGTTGTTCTGAAGTCATTCGGTTGAATAGGATACCTGGTTGTGTATAGTAGTCGCTATCGTCACCTCTGAAGTCGTAGTAGTCCACGTCTCCTGCATCCATTGGTGGTTCAGCCATATCTTTATGATCATTCCAGTTACCATATGAATTTGGCTCAACATGGATTTGGCCACCACCATTTCCATCCATACGACCTTGGCCATCACGGCTATATGGGTGGAAATCTTTTACACCACGCGGATAGTTCACTGGGATTTGATGATAATTAACACCAATTCTGTAACGTTGTGCATCCGGATATGAGAATAAACGTGCTTGTAGCATTCTATCTGGTGAAACGCCGATACCAGGTACTAAGTTAGCTGGATTAAAGGCTGCCTCTTCAACATCTTGGAAGTAGTTTTCTGGGTTTTTATTTAATTCCATTTCTCCTACTTCAACAAATGGGAAGTCTTCTTTTGGCCAAACTTTAGTTAAGTCAAACGGGTTGAAGCTGACTTGTTTGGCTTCTTCTTCAGTCATAATTTGGAAGTATAAGGTCCATTTTGGAAATTGGCCAAATTCGATAGCGTCATATAGGTCACGTTGGTGTGATTCACGGTCTTCAGCAATCACGTGCGCGGCTTCTTGGTCAGTTAGATTTTGAATCCCTTGTTGTGAACGGAAGAAGAATTTCACCCATACACGTTCATTTTCCGCATTAATTAAACTGTAAGTATGTGACGAAAATCCATGCATATAGCGGTATGATGACGGGATACCACGGTCTGACATGGTAATTGTTACTTGGTGTAAGGATTCAGGTAATGAAGTCCAGAAGTCCCAGTTAGTATTTGAACTACGCATATTTGATTTTGGGTCACGTTTAATAGCGCGGTTTAAATCGATAAAATGTTTAGGTTCGCGTAGGAAGAATACGGGTGTATTGTTTCCAACTAAATCCCAGTTTCCCTCTTCTGTATAGAACTTAAGCGCAAATCCGCGAATATCACGTTCTGCATCAGCTGCCCCACGTTCACCGGCAACACTTGAGAAACGGGCAAACATTTCTGTTTCTTTCCCTACTTCAGAGAAAATATTGGCTTTTGTATATTTAGTCACGTCATGGGTTACCCTAAAAGTCCCATAAGCACCAGAACCTTTGGCATGCATACGACGCTCAGGAATCACTTCTCGAGAAAAATTCGCTAATTTCTCTTGTAGCCAAGTATCTTGCAATACACTAGGGCCACGGCGACCAGCAGTCATGGTGTCGTTATTGTTGATAACAGGCGCACCTGCATCGGTGTGAAGTGCTGGATTATTTGGCACCACTTGGTTGCGACTTACGCTACTGTTGACTAGTCCGTTTTTAGACATTGGATTATTCAAAATAAAACCTCCTACTTTCTATTGAAATTTTTATTCTAACAGAGATAGTAAAGGCACTCAAAAATTTTGCTTATTTTAAATCAATAAAAAACATTTATCAAATATAGACCACTAATTAATGAATACTTACTCTTCCTATAGTAGCGAGTGACTAATTGTAAAAGAACAATCATGTATAAAAAAGCGTTCAAATGAACGCTTTTAAACTACTATTATTTATTTCCCTAACATATCATAACGACCTGTATGCAAGTGTCGAATGGTTTCACCACCTGGTAGTGGAGGTAAGCCTAATGAATCTTCACGAGAGAAAGCTTCTTTCAACCCTTCTGTCCATGAGACATAGTCCATGTTTTCTGGGCTAATTTCATGGAAGATTTCATCTCCACGCCCTTCTTGGATTTTGCGCCCGAATTGTGGTTCTATTAGCGTACCGCGTCCGACAACAACGATATCTGTATAGTTTTCAACAGCATCTTTAGCACTTTCTTCGTCAAAGACGCCACCAACCGCTAACAATTTAGTTTGGTCATCTAATACGGCCTTAAATAATTCAGCGTATGATTGGTCCACCCCGTTTGGTGAGGAGTTGTAGCCGCCCCATAAGGATAGGTGGATATAGTCGAGCTCATTTTTCACGATTTCAGAGACTAAGGCTGTAGCATCTTTGTAGTCGTAACCAACCACATCGCCGTGAATTTCTTCAGGGGTAAGTCGGTAACCAATAATAAAATTGCTTGACGCTTGTTCAGCGACTACTCGTTTCACTTCTTTCACAACTGCTAGTGGGAAGGCCATGCGTTTCTCAAGGCTGCCACCCCATTGGTCGTTTCGCTGGTTTGAAAAGGCTGAAAAGAATTGTTGCAATAGGTAGTGGTTGGCTCCGTGGATTTCAACCCCATCAAAACCGGCTTTTATCGCACGACTTGTTGCCCGTCCAAAGTCTTTGATGATGTCTTCAATTTCTTGACCAGTTAGTTCACGCACTGGATAAGATAAGAAATCGAAGTCAATGGCTGATGGTGCCACAACGTCTTGACCAGAAATTGCGTGACCTACTGCTGCTCGACCTGAGTGGTGGATTTGTAGGACAGCTTTGTTGCCGTCTTTCTTCATAGCCGTCGCTAATTTTGTTAGACCGTCCAAATGGGCATCAGAATAAACCGCTAATTGTTCTGGGTAGCCAGGATGGTAGGCAGGTCCACCGTTTTCACTGACATAATGGAATTCAGTGACGATTAAGCCTCCTGCTTGTGACCGGGCACCGTAGTATTTCAAGGTGTCATCGCTCACAAATCCGTTGCGTTTACCAGATTGGGATTGCATGGGTGACATAGCTACCCGATTATTTAAAACGGCTCCGTGGCGTAGGGTTACTTTGTCCGTTAATTTGTTTGTCATTCTGCTAACTCCTTATATACATCTTCTTCATCATTTATTTTCAACTGTCACATCGAGAAAATTCGATATGTTTGGGTAAAAATATAGGTTGCTGACTAGCTAATACCTATATTTCCTTATCAATAAATTTGCGTAATTCTTGAATTGCTGCCTCATTGCGACGGTAGTATGTCCACTTACCAAGCCGAGTTGGGGTCACCAAACCAGCCTTACTCATCATGGTTAGATAATGAGAAGTCGTAGACTGGGTAAGCCCAAGCGCCCGTTGAATTTCCCCGACACAAACTCCGTGTTCCGTCATATCAACATCCGTTTCATGGACGAAATAAACCGTTGGATCCTTCAAATAGTGCATAATCAGTAAGCGGTGTTCATTTGCTAAAGCCTTAAAAATATCTATCGACGCCAAATAATCACCTCCCCTTTTTCAATAACATAAAACTATCATATCGGGTTATTTCGATATGTAAAATGAATCGACTCAAGCAAGCTAAATTATTAAATAACTTCTGTATATACCCTTTGAACACACTAAAATAAAGATAACAAACTTCGCTTTAGAACTTTGAAGGAGAATTGCTATGGACAAATATTCTGTATATGGCAGCCTAGTCACTAAACCTGGTCATCAAAGGCGGAAAAGCCCCGTTTTAAACATGAGCTTACACATAAGTTAAAAGAAGCTTTTCAAAAAAACACGCCGCCATACTGATTCTTCTTTCAGTATAGCGGCGTATTTTAGTTTTTCAGACTGACCGGCACAAGTCATTTTGACAAATCTTCTAGAAATTCGTCGCCCCAGTCACAAATTGCATAGACGACATTATCCAGTCTTTTACCAATATCAGTTAGCTTATATTCAACTTTTGGTGGCATTTCTTGATAGACTACTCTTTCAATCACACGGTCGCGTTCTAATTCTCTGAGTTGTCGAATGAGCATTCGTTGATTAATGTCTGGCAACAAGCGCTCAAACTCACTTAATCGTAGCACTTCATTTTGCAACAAGTGAAAGATGACGGGGATCTTCCATTTACCACCTATAATCGATAGCGCCAAATCCTTCGTTGTATAGAATTCCTTGTTATTAAATTCGATAAACATGGTATCCCTCCATTCAGGCTTTTAACTGAATCGTTATTAAAGATAACGCTATTAAAGATACCATAATATGGTTAAGTTCAGAAAAACTTTGCACCTTTGATAGGAAAGTCACCTTTTATATATTTCATTAGGCAAAAAGGCTGAGACATGATTATCTCAACCCCATTTTACCTTGTTATGCAAAAAAACTGTTACATATCTACATCTCTAAAGTTAGCTTCCACAAAGGCAGCTTCTTGATCATCATCTGACAAGGCATAGGCTTCTCCGATATCCCCGTCATTGGCGTTCCACACGTAATTGTGGGCGTAAACGGCATTTGAGAAGTCCCCTTCATCCCAAGCAGTTAAAACTTAAATGTAGAAAGGATAGTGTTCAGAGTCGCTGAATACTTCAGCTTGTCCAAGCATGATATCGATTCTCTCTGGTGTGATTTCTAACGCACCCTGTTTTGAGTTGGCTTGAACTTTTTGATGGGTCATGTAGTGGATGGCATTTAAAAATTGGCTTTCTTGGGTAATATCCATATGCAACCAAGAACCGTATAATTCTCTACCCATTAAAACCTTGGTTTCCGCTTCTTGAGCAAGCGCTTTTTCGATTTCTGAACTTTCATCTTCTGAATCCTCTGCTGAATCAGATTCGCTCTCTTCTGATTCAGATGAAGCACTTGAGTCCGAACTTGAAGCAGTAGAACTTGTAGACGACGCTACTGAACTTGACGCGGCGGTGGTACTCGATTCGCCTGATTCACTTACACTAAAGTAGACCACAGCAACAATCCCACCTGCGACTACTAGTGCTAAAAAAATTAAAAATGCATTTAATACCTTTTTCAACGATACATCCTCCCAAAATACTTTTTCTTCATCTACAAATTCTGTTAAATCGACGTCCCGTTCTCCCTACAAGGTGTCAGTGTTCACTAGAAAAATACCCATTTTAACCATCTTATCATAAACGGACCCATGATTTATCGTTTTCGCTTAACAAATACAAACTTATTATCATTTGAGTAGTTTGTTTCGAATTGATAACCGTCAGCGTCGAATTTTTGAATATCTGTAAGATTTTTAATTTGATTGCTAGCTAAAAAGGCAACCATCTTACCACGCCCTTTTTTAGAAATGGTTGAATGTTTTTTCAATCCATCCGCCTTGTTTGGGTCGTATTCGTAGAATTCAAAGTCGACCCAATGGTAGCGGTCTTGGTCCAGCATCACTGAAAACTCCTGGCTCGCCAGATTTAAGACTGTCTCCCCCTTTTCAAAGAAGTCATTAAAATCACTTCCCCATAGGTGGCGCAAGTCTTGGCCGTCGACTTTAAGAGGTGTGTTGAAGTCGAGTCTGTAGGGGCGGATGGGGTCGGTGGCTTTGAGTGGGCCGTATAAGGCGGATAGGATGCGGAAATGTTGGCCTAAATAGCTTGCGATTGCTGTGTCTGCAAGGTCTACATCGATTTGACGGAAGGCGAGGCCGTTATAGAGGTCTAGCGCTTTGTACGCAGGACCCGTATTTAAGTGTCGGATATAGTCTTTGACTTGTGACACTTGTTGGTCAGAAATTTTGTAATGATTTTTCAACTGGTCATCTGATTGGGCTTGTAGGGTTTGGATAATAGCTTGGGTAGTGGCTGAATATAGAGGTTTATCTGTTGAAAGTTTATCTATTCTCATTTCTTTAGCTGGGGCAAAAATAATTTTCATTGTTCACTCGTCCTAACGCTTATAATCTATGGTCCTAGTTTAGCTTATTCTGTGGCTGTTGGCCAAATGATTGCCATGTGTATTGTTAGCAACTTTTGTCCAAAACCCCTATGCTAAAAGTAACAAATAATTGAAATGAGAAAGGATGCTTTTCATGTGGAAATTAGACGGAGTGATGACACCTCACGCAATCTAATCCTGAAGTGGCACGAGTCTGACATTTTTAGAGCAGCCTTCGGAACATAGTGACATAGGGATGCCTATGCATTAGAAGGAGCTCAACTTCAGGGTGTGATTCTGAAAGCGACTTTAAATGCGACCAATTCCTACTAACACAATATAGACCAACAAAGCGACGTTTTGTCCGTCATTTGTTGGTCTTTTAATTTACCCAATTTCAATTTCTTTGATAATCTTCGCCGGTACGCCACCAACGATTGTATTCTCTGGCACATCCTTAGTCACCACGGCACCTGCTGCGATAATCGCCCCATCACCAATGGTCACACCAGCTAAAATCGTCGCATTAGCGCCAACCCACACATCCTTCCCGAGGGTAATGGCCCCTGGAATCAGGGAACCACGGTCACTTGGATCTTCCGCATGGTTCAAGGTTGCCATCACCACATTATGGCCAATCAAAGCCCCGTCCCCAATGTAAATTCCGCCTTGGTCTTGAAACTTGCATCCGGCATTGATAAAGACATTTTTGCCAAAATGAATATTCTTCCCAAAGTCGGTGTAGAAGGGTGGAAATAAAGCGAAGGTTTCGTCAATCTCTTGTCCTGTTAGATCTGCTATCAATTGACGAAGAGCTGCTGGCTCATGGTATTGATTGTTAATTTGGTTGGTAATTTTTAAAGCTTCCTGACTCATCTGGTGCATGATTTGGTGGGCTGATGACCCAGATTGGACACGTTTACCCTTTTCCATATCATCTAAATAGGTTTGTAAGTCCATGATTTTCGCTCCTTTATACTGGTCTTTCTTGCTTATCCTTAGTATAGAAGCCAAGTGGGCAGACCACAACTATTTAGACGGATAAATAAAAAAGATGAGCCCCAGTCAGTACGACTAAACTCATCTCTATTTTATTTAAAATTATCCTTTCGTCAGCATATCTGCTGCTGCTTTAGCATAGTCTTCGCTGCCTGAAGCAGCTGCAAATTCTGCGATGGTAATGGGTTGAATAGATAGTAATTCAATAATATGGTCTTTCATCTTGGGCCAAGTATAACCACCCGCTTGACCGTAAGCATTGATTAAATCATCTAAAGCTGTTTCACCAAAGAGTAAATAATGGGCGGTGAAGTCGTTGGCCATATCCCCTACCTGAGCTTCTGTCCAGTCAATAACCCCTACAACACTATGGCTTTCGTCTACTAGGATATGACCTGGGAATAGGTCGCCGTGGTAGAATCCAGTTTGGTCTGGCCATAAACTTTCGTCCGCCAACCATTTTTCCCAACGCGCAAGCAAGTCTTCATTCACTGTATATTTTGCTTTTACAGCGTCTATTCGCGCCTGCATGTTGGCCCGTAAACCACTGGCTTTTTGACTTTTAATGCCAAGTTCTTCAGCTTTTGCGACTGGAATTTGGTGGATATCAACCAAGGCCTTGGCCAATGATTGTGTATATGTTGTTGGAACATTTTCCACATCAAACAACCAGTCATTTTCATAAGTGGTCATGTCGGTTGTGACTGCTGGCCTGCCAGCAACACTTTGATAAGCAATCAATTGCCGGTCAAAGACTGTCCAGTTAGGCACTTCCACTATCGTCACTTCTTGGTTAACAAGGTCTAGAATGCCCTTTTCCAATTTGGCTTTTTCAAAAACTTCATCTCGTCTCGGTACCCGGAGTACCCAGTTTTCTTGGCCTTCATCTTGTCCTAAGACGACTTGAAAATCCAAGCCCATATTGATGGCAACTAGGGTGTCCGCCAATAAGTGAATGCCAAAATTCTTGGCTAATTGAATGATTTCATCTGTTTGCATTTATTCTGCCCTTTCTGTTATTCGATCGATTTAAACATACCCAAGCGAATCATGACGAACCTGCTTAATCCTCTAATTGGCCTACTAAACCAGCTACCTGGTCTAATGGTTCTGCGAATACAATGCCTTTGCCTTCTTGGTCCATGCCTAATTTCGTATAAATGGACTGGCTAACCTTCATGTATTTCGATTCTTCAACAATCACCATCAAGATTTCACGCATGGGTGCCACTTCAAATCTTAAAAAACGTTTGTGTTTGTGGCCGATACCCTTCCCTTGAATGACGGTACACTCTTGGAACCCAGCGGCTTCTGTAGCTTCAATGACCTCGCCTGTTCGTCCACTAAGCACTACCGCATATACTGTATACTATATAAGTGACCTCCTAAAATCGGTGTAAATTAACGATGTCTCTTGTGAATGCGATGGCCCCAGCTTCACTTAACTGGATGGCATCATAGGCATTTCTGAGATAATCCAGCTGACCCGTGCCTCTGAATGAAAACGTGTTGGGCCGCATATAAGGCTTGAGTGGCGTCAACGAATTCCTCGCCTTCGTAGGTACAAATGGTCGTCACTAATTTGTATGGACCTTCGTGTTGGTGGTCTACCTGTTTTTTTCGACACCTAGGTCTACCCCAACTAAAAATAAAGGTGAAGTCACCTATAGAAATACGACACCTATCAAAAACCTTACCATGGTTAGCCAAGCAACTAGTTGTAAAAATAGCAGTATCAATAAGACCACACCTACCATGGGTAGAATTTACATTGATGTCTCCTTAAAATTTTCAATTAATTTATCCAGACTTTCCCCATCCCTTATAAGGATTCATCTCTATTTAATCCTATCATGAATTAAGGGGTTAATAAAATTTGAATACTGAAATTTTAGCATTTTTAGCAATCCCCTTCCTTCAACTCAAGTCATTTTCAAATTTCCTTTTACTTTCAGCCACAAATTCCGTATACTAAAAAAGTAAAGTCAATTTCAATGACAAATAAAAGCCATAAATTTTTAAGAAATCGAGGATTGTTTATGAGTGCGGTAGCCGCAAACTAAGTTATTCAAATCAGAAGTAAGATCATTACCGGGACGGACATTTAGTCACCCGCTTTTCAACATGGTTTTATTTCTAACTTAGAAGGTGCCTACCTCACTTTACAAACATGCTAGATATTGGAATGCCCCTAGATGAACTAGGTCTATTTCCCTATCCCTATTGATTTGAAGCTACGGTGTGCCCGTGGCTTCTTTTTATACCCACATATCATTGAAATACTGGGAGGTTCCCTTCAATTCGCCCTAAGTAAAATTGCCTACTGATGAGGAGACATATACATGAATCAAAACACCTATGAAAAATTACAATACGAGGCCTTTAAAGCCATGGTCCGTTCTTACTGTGTCAGCGAACTTGGTGGTCAATTAATCGACAAATTAACCCCGTCTACCAATCTTGACGTGGTCCAATTACGGCTAAAGGAAACATCAGAAGCACGTGCCATTATTGATACCGGGTCATCCGTCCCCTTTATGGGGGTCACTAACCTAGACCACACCATGACCAAGTTAGACAAGGGGATTGTCCTGACCGCCAGCGAACTTTTCACGGTAGCTGAATTCCTGCGGGGTTGTCGTCGGATTGCCAGCTTTATGGACAAGCACGCCTTCATCGCCCCAACTCTTGCCCAGTACGCCCAATCAATGACCGACCTCCACCAGATTGAGGAGGAAATTCATTTTGCCATTAAAAATAATCAGGTAGATAGCGAGGCTAATCGTGACTTGAAACGGGCTCGCCACCATATACAAACAATCGAAGAAAAAATTAAGGATCGCCTAAACAAATTTCTGACTAGTGCTAGCAATAAGTCCTACATACAGGAATTCGTCGTGGCCTACAAGAACGACCACTACACCATTCCCATCAAAGCTTCCTACAAAAATCAAGTTCAAGGAACAGTGATTGAAATGTCACAAAAGGGCACAACGGTTTTTGTTGAGCCTAGCGTGGTCAGCAAATTATCCGCCGAGCTAGATGCCTTGCGTGCCGAGGAAGCCATGCTTGAATACCAGATTTTAGCTGGTTTAACCGGTTTGATCGTTGAAAACACCCAGCTGATTCGAGTTAATATTGAGTTAATCGCTCAGTACGACATGATCTTCGCCAAAGGAAAATACAGTCGCCATATTGACGGCATTGCTCCCTCAACCAACGATTATGGCTACATCAACCTGGTAGACGCCAAGCACCCCCTATTAACGGGGCCAGTCGTACCTTTGAGTTTCACCATTGGAGACGACTACCGAAGCTTGGTCATTACCGGACCAAATGCCGGTGGGAAGACCATCGTCTTAAAAACGGTCGGTTTAGTGACCCTCGCTACCATGTCAGGTTGTCATATTGCCGCTAGCCCTGAAACAGAAGTGGCTGTTTTTGACCAGACTTTCGTCGACCTTGGGGACAACCAAAGTCTTGAAAATGCCTTATCCACATTCTCATCGCATATGAAGAATTTATCGGATATTTTGCGCGTGGCCAACAACAATACCCTGTTGTTGTTTGATGAAATCGGCAGCGGGACTGAACCCAATGAAGGAGCCGCCCTAGCGATTGCCATTTTAGAAGAGTTTTACCTGAAGGGTGCGATTACCATTGCCACCACCCATTACGGCGAAATCAAGGACTTTTCAGACCAGCATCCAGATTTTATGAATGCCGCCATGCAGTTCCAAAATGAAAGTCTAGAACCTACCTATAAACTATTGATGGGTCAAGCCGGCGCCAGCAATGCCATGTGGATTTCCCGTAAAATGGCCGTTCCTTACCATATCTTGCAACGAGCAGAAGGCTACCTAGTCGATAAAAACTACCAATTTGACCTGGTCAAAGACAGTAAAGTCAGAAAAGCCAAAGCCGATAAACCAGGAGACGATCTTTTCACTGACTACCAAAAAGGTGACCGAGTGACCCTACTTGAAACTGGCCAATCTGCTTTAATTTATTCACAGGTGGATAAATATCATCAAGTAACAGTTTATGTTGACGATGAATATGTGGATATCCACGTCCGCCGCCTACAATTAGACCAAAAAGCTAGCGACTTATACCCAGATGGTTACAATTTAGACAACCTATTTGTAGATTACGCTACCCGTAAACGCAACCACGACATTGAACGCGGGTCGAAAAAAGCCCTGCGGAAAATCCATAAAGAGTTGCGCCATAAGGATTAAGTTCAGGATCTAGTATCGGATTAAATAAAGATCGGGACGAAAATTGCCCACCACTTCCATTCTAGCTATTGAAAGCCGATTAAAAAAGCATTGCCTGAAAATTTGGGCAATGCTTTTTTGTCGTTATTTTTACCAAATATTCCAGGGATAGGCTTCTGGCAAGGGTGATGCTACAGTGATTGGTGTCTTTTGAACAGGGTGGTGTAAGGTCAAACTATGCGCCCACAAAGCAATTTGTTGACCCACTTTACTATATTGTTCACCATATTTTTGATCCCCCCAAATAGGCGTTCCAAGTCCTGCCAGTTGGACCCGAATTTGATGGGGGCGACCGGTCTGTAATTGCACACTAACTAGACTGAGTCCGTCTTTAGATGCGCTAACACTATAATCTAGGACAGCCTTTTTCCCTTCTTTATGGTGCTCTGAAACAATTGACACTTTATTCTTTTGCCGGTTTTTGTACAGATAATCCACAAGTCGGTTGCTAGCCTGTCCCGGTTTCCCATTGACTACCGCAAGATAGGTCCGTTCCATAGCATTCCGCCGAACCTGGTCAGATAATCTTGACGCTACTTTTGAAGTTTTGGCGAATACCATTGTGCCACCAACCGGACGGTCTAGTCGATGTACTAATCCTAAATAGACATTGCCCGGTTTTTGATAGCGGTATTTGATATCCTCTTTGAGATAGGTTAATAAATCCTTATCTCCACTTTGGTCTTCTTGAACTGGTATATTTACTGGTTTTTGAACCAATAATAAATGATTATCTTCATAATATTGGTACATCCATTGCCTCTACTCCTTTGCAAACATAGTGGCCCCACCATAGCATATCGCGTTAGCTTTCCCTAATTTATCTAGATTTATATTGCTATAACTGATCCCCTTTCCAAACTAAAAAGGGTTTAAAACTTAGAACATCAACTTTTTACCTACCTAACCACTAGTACATATTTCGTTTTTCAATATTAGTGGTAAATGCATCTCTTTATAGTAGTAATAAAGTTACTACGTATTTCCAACATAGCTACAGCAGTAAGTTTTTCTTTATAAGAACCTTTGACATTTTATAGTGTTCTTGGGCTTTTTGAGTGATTGAATAGGTTATGATAGACAATCGATAATAATTAATCATTTATAGAGTAAATTTAATCCAGTTATAAACATTATTCTTTTCTTCTTCGATAAAAATGAAAACGTTTTATATATCTTTCTTTATTTTTCGTCAAATGGTATGATAAAGATTGGATTAAAAATATATATATATTATCTAATAAAAATTTCATTTAATGGATTTTTTTTATTTTTCTATGGTTAGGGAGGAAAATTTTATGAAAAAGCATTATGCATTTTATGCTGTAACGGCGGCATTAGTTGTAGCCATTTCTTTATTTATCATTATTCCTGTTCCTGCATCGAATGGATTCTTCACATTTGCTGATGTAGGTATCGTCACAGCTTCACTGGTTTTTGGGCCAATAGGCGGATTAGTTGTCGGTGCAATGAGCGGTGGTTTAATTGACTTACTCTCAGGCTATGCACAGTGGATTATCTTCTCAGCAGTTATCCACGGAGCGCAGGGATATATTGCTGGTTTAGCCAAAGATAAAGGCCGTAAAGAAAAAGTATTATACTTAGTTTTATCCGCAGTTGTGATGATTGTCGGTTATGCGATTGCTAGCTGGATCTTATATGGTACGGCTGCTGCAGCGATTGCTGGCTTGTTCACTAACATTCTACAATCTGGTGTAGGGGTTTTGATCGCTATTCCAATCAGTATCAGGTTAAAACCAGTTATTCAAAGATATTTATAATCTTATTAATCAAATGACCACTAACATAGTTGATGTATTAGTGGTCATTTTTTTGTTATTGTGAAGCAGTTAAAGATAGTTTTTCTAAAATTTGATTTAATACTGCCCTCTTCATCTTGTCGAAGTTTTGCTTGTTAGTCGCATTTCTAGTAAGTGCTACCTTCATCGCAAATTACTTATTCATCTTAAAGATAATACTCGGAATTCTTCATATCCTAATTGAATAATTCATATCAAGCGACCACTTTTATTATCTGTGTTATGATGAAATTAATCAAAAATAACGGAGGTATTTAGAATGAGCCAAGTACTTGTTGAAATTTGTTTACGTGTGAGAGATATTGATGCAACTTTAGACTTCTATACAAATCTATTTGATTTTGAGGTAGCTAGCCGCAGAGAGTTTCCGGAGAATAAATTTGATTTAATCTACTTAAACTCACCAGGGTCAAATGTCCAAATCGAGTTGACTTACAACTACGATGCAGATCCATACACAATTGGCGACGGCTTTAGCCATTTAGGTGTAACAGTTGAAGATTTAGAAGCTATGCATGAAATTTGTAAAGCATCTGCTTATGAAACTGGTGACTTAAAAGGCCTTTCAGGTGGCACACCATCATACTTCTTCGTGACTGACCCAGATGGTTATCGTATTGAAGTTAAACGTAAAAAATAGACTTCTTTAGCATTTTAAAAGGCGCTACCTTATTCTTAGGGTAACGCCTTTTAAAATGCTTTCACTCCTATTGAAATACCCATTTCGTGCGCTTCAAGATATGTATAAGTGTAGTGTAATAAGGGTTACCTACTCGTGAAAAGATTGTATATATGGTCTCTTTATAGATGGAGAAGATGGTTCTAGCCTACTTGCATTGTTCATGGTGGAGTAGCGGTATTTTCTTCAAAAACATCCACTTGTACCAATATTTACTACAGCTTTCTATCTTAGAACTGCCTGCATCTCATGAACGTAGTCGTAAATGTGAGACTTGGCATCATTTCCGTGAGCTTCAACTAGACGCACAATACCGCTACCTACAATGACGCCATCTGCTTTGGCTGAGATATCTTTCACCTGGTTTGGCTGGTTAATCCCAAAACCTACTGCGACCGGAATATCCGAAACAGTGCGAATTTCAGCTACCATCGCAGAAATATCCGTCGTGATATTAGAACGCACACCAGTAACACCCATAGACGATACTAGATAGATGAAGCCTTCTGCCTTTTTAGCAATTTCCTTAATCCGATCTTTTGAAGTCGGGGCAATCAAAGTAATAACTTCAATGCCGTATTGATTCGCAACAACCTTCACTTCCTCCTGTTCCTCGAAAGGCAAGTCAGGAATGATGATACCTGAAATTCCGATTTCTTGGCATTTAGCGAAAAACTTGTCATAACCGTATACAAAAACCGGGTTTAGATAGGTCATGAATACCAAAGGGACACGGATTTTATTCTGCAATGAAGCTACCATATCAAAGACATTATTCAAGCGCACCCCTGCTGATATGGCCCGCACACTCGCATTTTCTACAACTGGCCCTTCAGCGATTGGATCTGAAAAAGGAATCCCGATTTCAATTAAGTCAGCCCCTGCTTCTTGGGCAGCTAGGATATTTTCAGCTGATTGGTCCAGATTGGGATCCCCTGCCATCAAATAGGTGATAAAAGCTTTTTTATCTTGGAATGCTTCAGCTATTTTACTCATAAATCTCTTCTCCTTTATAACGGGCAATGGCTGCCACATCCTTGTCCCCACGTCCTGATAGACAAATCACGATGCTCTGGTCTGGTGACAATGTAGGCGCCAATTTTTGGGCGTAAGCAACAGCGTGGGCAGATTCAATCGCTGGAATAATCCCTTCCATTTTAGATAGGTATTCAAAAGCTGCCACCGCTTCATCATCTGTTACTGGTACGTATTCCGCACGGCCAACTTCATTTAAACGGGCGTGTTCTGGCCCAATCCCTGGGTAGTCAAGACCCGCTGAAATCGAATAAACTGGGGCGATTTGACCATATTCATCTTGGCAGAATAAACTCTTCATGCCGTGGAAAATACCTGTCGTCCCCTTGGCCATAGTCGCTGCATGTTGAGTGGTATGAATCCCTTTTCCAGCCGCCTCACAACCAATTAAACGAACACCTTCGTCTTCAATAAAGTGGTAGAAAGTCCCGATAGCATTAGACCCACCACCCACACAAGCAATGACCGCATCCGGCAATTGCCCATGACTTTTCTGGAATTCATCTTTAATTTCACGAGAAATCACACTTTGGAAGTCCCGCACCATAGTTGGATATGGATGAGGCCCCATGACAGAGCCTAGTACATAATGCGTATCTTCCACCCGGTTACTCCATTCACGCATGGTTTCATTCACCGCATCCTTCAAGGTTTTGGTCCCCTTAGCCACACTGTTAACCTTAGCCCCTAACAATTCCATCCGAAAGACATTCAAAGCTTGGCGGTCTGTATCTTCTTGCCCCATAAAAATTTCACATTCCATCTTCAATAAAGCTGCAGCAGTTGCTGTCGCCACCCCGTGCTGACCAGCCCCAGTTTCTGCAATTAAACGGGCTTTCCCCATTTTTTTCGCCAACAAGGCTTGCCCTAGGACGTTATTAATTTTGTGCGACCCGGTATGGTTCAGGTCTTCTCTTTTTAGATAGACCTTAGCCCCGCCTAAATCAGCCGTCATATTCTCTGCATAATACAAACGCGACGGACGACCCGCATAATCATTCAATAGAGCAGTCAATTCTCTCTGAAAGTCTGGATCATTTTTATAAAAATTGTAGGCTTCCTCCACCCGTTGCACTTCCGCCATCAAGGTTTCTGGAATATACTGGCCACCAAAGTCGCCAAATCTACCATTAGTCATGTGTTACCTCCCGTATTTTCGCTACGAATTCCTGCATTTTCACTGGATCTTTGACCCCATCTGTTTCAAGTGACGACGACGCGTCTACCGCATAAGGTCGAACCACTTTTAAGGCCTCTTCAATATTTTCAACCCCTAGACCTCCAGCCAGGAAAAAGGGCTTGTCTTGGTATGCTGACACCATTTGCCAATCAAATATCTTCCCTGAACCACCGCGGCTAGGACTCAAGCTGTCAAATAATAAATAGTCAGCTTGATTTGGATCTACCACCAATTCATTCCCAACCGCAACCGATTTGATAATGTCTTGGTTAACTTGCCCCTTCAAATGTTCAATATAGGCCTGGTCTTCTTCACCGTGTAACTGGACTAAATCAATAGTTCCCGCCTGACAAATCGCCACAATCTCTTCAATTGGGGCATTTACAAAAATGCCCACCGTTTGAATATCCGCCGCTAAATCACGTCTAAAACTTGCCGCTAAGTCAGGCTTCACATATCGCTTGGTTTCTGGCACAAAGATAAAACCCACATAATCTGGTTTAGCCGCATTTGCTGCCTCAATATCTTCCGGCCGTCTCAAGCCACAAATTTTCACCTTAACCATTACAAAGCCCCTTTAAGTTCACTTAATTTCGCTTGCTTATCCTCAGCCAACATCATAGATTCACCGATTAAAACCGCGTCCACTCGGTTGTCATGCAATAATTTGATATCCGCTGCTGTCTTAACCCCACTCTCAGCCACAAAAACCGTGTCATCCGGCGTCAGATTTCTCAAGCGAATCGAATTTTGGAAGTCCACTTCAAAGTTATGTAAATTTCGGTTGTTGACCCCGATAATTCGGCTACCAGCTTCAATGGCCATGGCGATTTCATCCGCATCATGGGCTTCCACTAAAACCGACAAGCCCAATTCGTCCGCTAAGGAAATGTATGCGGCCAACTGGTCTGGACTTAAGATTGCACAAATCAATAGTATAGCGTCCGCCCCGATTGCCCGAGCTTGGTAGATTTGGTAAGGGTCGATCACAAAATCTTTCCGCAAAATGGGAATAGTCACTGCTTGGCTAATTTCCTGTAAGTATTGGTTGCGCCCTTGGAAATAATCTTCTTCTGTTAAAACCGACAAGGCCGTCGCTCCAGCCGCTTGGTAATCTTTGGCAATGTCCACATAAGGGAAATCTTTGGCGATTAAGCCCTTTGATGGCGAGGCTTTTTTCACTTCGCATATAAAGGACATGTCCCCTTCTTTCAAGGCTTGTTCAAAAGCAAATGGTGGCAAATGACGGTCTGGAAAAGTCACCAACAATTCTTCCAAAGGTGTTTTCAGCTTGTCTTCGGCTACCCTTTTTCCCCGGGCAAGGACGATTTCATCTAGGATACTCATACAGTGACCTCCTGCCCAACATGATTAGTTGCGGCAATAAATTCATCTAATTTGGCTTTAGCCTTACCTGAATCAAGCATTTCTTCAGCTAGACGGACACAGTCGCGTAAAGACAATTCATCTTTACCCATGTACAGGCAGCAAGCCGCGTTCATGACGACGATATTGCGGCGAGCACTTTGTTCACCGTTTAAGATATCTAAAGCAATCTGAGCATTCTCTTCTGGGTCTCCACCGATTAGCTCGCTCAATTGACCGCGTTCAAGGCCGAATTGTTCTGGGGTAATAAAGTAGCTAGTCACCTTACCATCATTGACTTCACAAATAGTTGTGGTATCCGTAATTGTAATTTCGTCCAAGCCGTCATGACCGTGAACCACCATAGCCCGTTTCATATTCAATTGGTTTAATACTTGAGCTAGTGGTTCCACTAATTTCTCGTCGTATACTCCCAATAATTGTTTGGTTGCCCCAGCCGGATTGGCTAAGGGCCCTAAAATATTGAACATCGTACGGGCACCTAATTGTTTGCGGACAGGCGCCACATGTTTCATGGCTGAATGGTAAGTTTGGGCGATCATAAAGCAGAAGTCTGTTTCCTCTAAGATTTGTGCACTTTGGTCCGCCGTTAGGAAAATATTTGCGCCCAAGGCTTCCAATACATCCGCTGACCCACATTTACTCGATACTGACCGGTTACCATGTTTAGCTACAGCAACACCAGCAGCCGCAACGACAAAGGCAGAAATGGTTGAAATATTGAAGGAGTTTAGCTCATCCCCACCCGTTCCAACAATATCAAGGACGTCCTTTTTCGCGGATAATTTAAGTCCCTTATCACGCATGACTTCAGCTGAAGCAGTAATTTCGTCAATTGTTTCACCCTTCATCCGCAAAGCTGCAAGGTAAGCACCCATTTGACTGTCAGTAGCTTCCCCTTCCATCATCTGATTCATGACCTGGCCTGCCGTTTCTTTAGATAAATCATTGCCTAAGAATAATTCATTAATCGCCTTGTTAATCATGTGTATTTCCTCCTACTTTAAGAAAATTCTGAATCATCGTTTCGCCTGAAGGTGTCAGTATCGACTCGGGATGGAACTGGACGCCAAACATTGGATATTTACGGTGACGGACAGCCATTACCTCACCCTTGTCCGATTCGGCAATCACTAGTAGCTCATCCGGCATACTTTGTCGGTCCGCAATCAGTGAATGGTAGCGAGCTACTGGCACAACTGGCGGTAGCCCTCTAAAAATCTCACTCCCACTTGCCACATGAATAGTTGACTGTTTCCCGTGGACAGCCGGTTGGGCATGAATAATATCCGCCCCGTAAGCTAGACACATCGCTTGAAGGCCTAGACAAACCCCTAAAATTGGAAAGTGGTCAGCCAATTCTTTGGTGACAGCTACTGTGACGCCTGCATCCTCCGGTCGTCCTGGACCAGGAGAGATGACAATATGTGAAGGATTTAAATCAATAATTTCATCGATGGTGACTTGGTCATTTCGTACAACTTGAATGGCTTCATCCGTATTCTTGCCGATCAATTGGTAGAGATTGTAGGTAAAGCTGTCGTAGTTATCAATCAGTAAAATCATGGTTACGCCTCCTCGTGTCCTAATGCTGTCATCATGGCTTTGGCCTTGTTCTTCGTTTCTAAGTATTCTTTTTCAGGATCTGAATCTGCCACAATCCCAGCGCCAGATTGGACAAAGACTTGGTCATTCTTCAAGACAGCCATCCGGATGCCGATACACATGTCCATGTTTCCGGCAAAGTCGATATAGCCCAAAGCACCGCCATATGGGCCTCGTTTGGTATCTTCAATTTCATCAATCAATTGGCAGGCCCGAATCTTAGGGGCACCGGATAAAGTACCCGCTGGTAGTGCCGATTTTAAGACATCTAAACAAGTTGCGTCTGGTCTGACTTTGGCCGTTACCTTGGATGAAATGTGGCTGACGTGTGAAAACTGCTTGATGGCTCTATATTCACTGACTTCTAGTGTACCGAATTCAGCGACCTTTCCGATATCGTTGCGGGCTAAGTCAACAAGCATGTCATGTTCGGCCAACTCTTTTTCATTTTGCAAGAGACCTTCAACTAATGCTCTATCTTCCGCATCCGTTGCCCCGCGCGGTACAGTACCGGCTAATGGGAAGGATGAAGCGACACCGTTACGAACAGAGACCAGGGTTTCCGGTGATGCACACGCGATTTCTAAGTCATCGAAATGCATGTAGACCATGTAAGGTGACGGATTAATCGTCCGAAGCAGGCGATAAGTTTGTAGTAATGACCCGGAAAATGGGGCCTTAAACCGGTTGGATACCACCGCTTGGAAGATGTCACCCTCCACAATATGGTGTTGGATTTTCTCCACGATACGCTCGTAATCTTCTTGGCTAAATAAAGCTTCAAAGTCGCCAACCTCTTGGGTCAAGTCCTCCTCGCGAACTGGGCCTGGACGCATAATCATCTGCTCCATATCCTTCAAGTCTGTAGCCCCTTGGATGTAGTTTTCTTCTAATTTGTTGGTTTCAATATTGACGATTAAGACAATCTTTTGGCGGAAGTGGTCAAAGGCAATGACCTTATCCATCAACATGAAATGGTAGTCCCGGAAATTTTCTGGGTTATTTTTCGTTAACTGTAGAGATGGTTCCGTATATTTGATGCAGTCATAAGACAAGTAACCAACCAAACCTCCTGTAAAAGGCGGTAAATAATCAATACTTGGACTCTTATAACGGTCAAGGATATCGTTCAAGGGTGCTAGTGGATCATCTGCTTGGAAGCTTTCTTCATGCTTGCCCTCTTGCACGGTTACTTGACCGTCTGTTGAGTAGATCGACAAGTTTGGTTTATAGCCAAGAAAAGAATAACGACTCCAGTTATCCTTATTCACCACACTCTCCAGTAGGTAAAAGTGGTCGGATTGTTTGCTGATCGTTCTCAGCACTTCGATTGAGGTGGCTACATCGGAAAAAATTTCTAAAGCAATTGGAATAATCGTATGGTCTTTCCCTAACTGTCTCGCCTCTTCTAAACTTGGTTTAATCATTGTCGTACGCTCCTTTTAATTCATTATTGAAATCATAAAATTACGGCTAGTCATGACGATTGGGGCGAAAACAACAGAAAAAGCACCCATCCATGACTAATACAAGTCAAGGACGGGTGCTCTAAAAACATCCGCGGTACCACCTTAAATTTACAGACACTACGCCTGTACACTCTGCAGGATACTAACATATCCCTCGCAACTGACGTATGCGTCACGTCGCAGAATAATCAGAAGTTTATCTCCAAATATACTTCCTTTAACTGCGCCCTCCGTGGTCCATTTGATGCACTGCGTTGTGCGAGGCTCTCAGTAATCCCCACTCCCTGTAACTGCACGTTACACCGTTATCTCCACTTCATTGGTTTAAAGTTGTTATTCGATTAACTAGAGTATAACGGGACAGGCAAAAAGAAGTCAAGGGTTTTATTAACAAAACATTAAAGAATGGATATTTAAATCATTATATCTTAATTATTCATATCATATGCTCATTGCAACTTCTTTATCCATTTTAGGTATCTCAGAAATAAAATTCATTATTTTATCCTTTGAAAGGTTTCTAAAACTATAAGTTATGAAACCGATAAATTAAGTAAAAAAAGCCAATTAAGTGTAAATTGTAATTTTATTTTGCATTAAATTTAAGGGGTGCTTTGCACTAATAAATCGAGTAGGAGACTAGCCATTAATTGGCTAGTCTCCTACTCGATTTAAAATAGTCCTTTTTTCAATATATAAATACTTTAACTGCCATAAGCATACCCTTTTTCCAGTTCGTCTTTACTTGTAGTTATTTCTATTGTGATATGATCCTTTACACCCGATGTATGGGCAAGCTCTGCAATTTCTTCTTTGATTTCCCTAGTCTTGTTTATATCGGAAGAGTCTATAAGAACCGTAACGATAAGGGCATTTTCTTCTCCGTCCAGTGACCAAATGTGAAAATGAGAGAGGTCCTTTACAGCAGGAATATTGTTAATGGAGTTCGCCAGGTTCTCTACGTTTACATTTTCCGGCGAACCGTTCAATAAAATTTTCATTGTACTGAAAAATTCAGGTACAGTTTTATAGAGGATATAGAGTGCTATCAAAATCGATAAGATTGGATCCAATCGATAAGCCTCGGTAAAGTTCATTAGAATACTCACAATCAAGACTCCAATCCACCCTAATACGTCTTCCAGCATATGGAGGTTCAACATACCCTCATTTTTGGATGTGCCTTTGCTTAAAATCCAAGCCGCATATCCATTCAATGCAATAGCTACGAGAGAAAGCCAGAACATGCCACTATAATTTACGGGTTGTGGGTCAAGCAAACGTGGCACACTACGATAGATCATAAAGAACGATCCACTAATTAGCACAACGCCAGTTATCAGCGCGCCCAGTAAAGAAAATCGGTTATAGCCAAAGGTGAACCGTTCATCTTGTTTTTTCTCTGAATAACCTTGAAAAAACCAAGCGAATCCAATTGAAATAGAGTCCCCTAAATCATGAACGGCGTCAGACATAATGGACACACTATTGAAAAGAAACCCAAAGAAAAATTCACTTATGGAGAAAATAAAGTTGGTGAAAAAAGCAATTTTAATATTTTTTTTCGATTGATCCTGATGCGAGTGATTATGATTTTTATCTGATTTTGACATTTTAAAAACCTCCATTTAGTTTTATACCTTATTAGCTTTTATTGTTCTTGTTCATTGATATGAGTTAAGACTTGTTCGAGAATACTGAAAACATGAAGATCATCAAGACTGTAAACCATGCTTTTCCCTTCTCTTCTTGCCTTCACTAAACGTGAATCTTTCAATATTTTTAGTTGGTGTGAAATCGCGGACTGTTCCTTATCCAATGCAAGCACAATGTTTCCAACACTGAGCTCTTCTTTCTGTAAAAGAAAGAGAATTGACAAGCGTGTAGGGTCACTAATCACTTTGAATACTTTGCTTATTGATTGGATCTTCTCTTTATTGATTGGCGAAGTTGTTGATGTATCCATATGCTCTTATTCCTCTCACATGATTTTCCATTCATATATATAATACCACATGAGTAAAACGATGCTAGTTTTTTGTTTATAGACAAAATTAAGACTTTTGTATCAGCAATAGTAGTCCATTTGAATAAGAAGCATCTTGTCTTGACAAAGCTCATACAGTGAGTTAATATGATTTCATAAACACATGAACGAAACTTCATATGAAAATAATAATCATTCCGATTTACAAATAAAAGGAGATGGAGACTGGATAAGCCCAAACCATATAAATCCTTGCTTTACTTAAGCAAGCATACGAAATCAGAATTTGCAAGGCACAAAAAAGTCAACAAAAATCAAAGAAATTTAATAGAAAGGTGATAGAAATGGAAACTACCAAAGAGCAACAATCTCAAGAAAAACATAATCACAACCACGACCATGACCATGAACACGGAAAAATGCCAATCGTTTTATACTTTATTGGTTTAGCCTTAGCGGTGATCGCTTTATTTTTGAATGAAGATTATCAGTTAATGCGAAATATTTTATTCTCAATCGCTACAATCAGTGCAGGATATCATGTCATTGTTCTGGAAGGTCTTGGAGAGACAATTGAGAATACAAAAGCAAATAATAAGTTTACGCCTAATTCTCATATTTTAATGGGATTAGCGGCTATAGGAGCTTCAGCGATAGGGAATTTTTGGGAAGGAACGTTGTTGATTCTCATTTTTTCAGGCGCACATTTCCTGGAAGATTACGCTGAAGGAAGAAGTAAACGAGAAATCACGAAATTACTCGAAATGAATCCAACGACTGCCCGGTTAATCCAGCCTGATGGCAGTACAAAAAATGTTGACGTCAGTGAATTAAAAGTGGGAGATCAACTTCAAGTATTGAATGGCGATCAAGTCCCCATTGATGGCGTCATTTTGTCAGGCTCTACGTCCATTGATGAGTCGTCTATTAATGGAGAAAGTATCCCAAAAGAGAAGTCCAAAGGAGACGACGTTTTCGGAAGTACAATCAATGGAACAGGTACTTTCACAATGGAAGTCACTAAAGAAAATAAAGATACAGTATTTTCAAAAATTTTACAGTTAGTAAACCAGAACCAAGACAACCAAACAAAAGCTGCGAGTATAATCCAAAAATTTGAACCGAAATACGTTACAGTTGTTTTAATTGCCATTCCGTTATTCATGTTATTGGCTCCTTTTCTCCTAGACTGGACATGGTCACAAAGTATCTATAGAGGATTGGTCCTTTTAGTGGCAGCTTCACCCTGTGCTTTAGCAGCAGCTACCGTATCGGTAACTTTATCAACGACCTCTAACCTGGCCAAAAAAGGCGTCCTTTCAAAAGGTAGTTCTTACCTGTCTCAATTAGCCGATACTCAAGCAATTGCGTTTGATAAGACCGGAACTTTGACCAAAGGAAAACCTGAAGTAACCAATTATTATTTTGCTGATTCCGTGAACGAAGAAAATATGATTGATATCGTGGTAGCTCTTGAAAAAGAATCCAATCACCCCTTAGCAGATGCCATTCTAAGAAAGTTTGAACAAAAAAATCAACTGACTATTGAAGTAGAAAATCAGATTGGTAAAGGGTTGACAGGAGATTACAACGGCAAAAATTATCGGATCGGAAAACCAACTTCATTTGACGAGGTTGCAAATGAATATATTCGTTTAAATAATGAGTGGGCATCAGAAGGTAAGACAGTCGTATATGTAGCAGAAGATGAGAATGTCATTGGACTTATAGCTCTCATGGACGTTCCAAGTGAACATGCAAAAGAAACTATTAAATACTTTAAAGAACAAGGCATACACACCACTCTAATCACTGGCGACTCAGAAATGACAGGAAAAGCAGTTGCTGAACAATTAGGAATAGATGAAGTAATCGCGAATGTCATGCCAGAAGATAAATCTCGAATTATAGACGAGCAAAAAGAGAAATACGGCGTAACAGCAATGGTGGGTGATGGTGTAAATGATGCCCCAGCCCTTGTGAATGCAAATGTAGGGATTGCCATGGGAGACGGAACCGATGTAGCAGTAGAGGTGTCTGATTTAGTTTTAATGCAGGATGACTTATCTAAATTGGTTAAAGCTCATGGAATTTCTTCTAAAATGAATCGTGTCATATGGCAAAACATCCTTTTTTCAATGGCAGTCGTAGCCTTTTTAGTTGTAGTGAGTTTATTAGGTCTAACAGATATAGCAATCAGTGTCATTATTCATGAAGGAAGTACGTTGGTCGTTATTCTGAATGGACTTCGTTTATTAAAATCTAATTAATTCTATCAAAACCCATAAATCTAGGGTATAGTAATAACTGTCTGAAGTTAATATGCCTTTAACGTTCTAAAAACGTTAGAGGCATATTTTTTATAAATTACTTTGTCTCAAAAACAATCGATTATGAGACTGTTTTGAGAAGCGACTCTTTCTTCTCTAAAAGCACTCTTTTTTAGTCTCAAAAGTTGTATCAATATCTATGTATCTTTAACCACCCTTTGTGATAAAATGAGAGTAAGAAAGGGGGTTAGAACTGTGAGTGGATATATCTACGGATACGCGCGCGTCAGCACGCAACACCAGGATCTGAACCGACAACTAGACTTGCTAGCGGAACAAAATTGCAACGAAATCTTGACGGAGAAAATGACAGGGACTAAGAGCAATCGTCCTGAGTTGAACCGTCTAAAGGATAAATTGCGACCTGGGGATACGGTGGTGGTGGAGAGCTTCTCCCGCTTGGGACGAAGCACCAAGGATCTGATTGACCTGGTCACCTACTTCGAGGAGCAGGACGTGAAGCTGGTCAGCCTGAAGGAGAACTTCGATACAACCACCCCGCAGGGGAGGCTCATGATGACCGTCTTCCAGGCCTTCAGCCAATTCGAGCGTGATTTGATTGTGGAGCGGACGAAAGAGGGGCTCCAGAGTGCCCGTGCCCGAGGTCGGATAGGCGGAAGACCACGTGTGAACAAACGTGATATTGAACGAGCCGTGAAACTGTATGAGAGCAAAGCGTATAGTGGCAAAGAGATTACAGAAATGACTGGTATCAGTAAAGCTACTCTCTATCGATATATAAAGAGTAAGAAAAAATAACGCATTTTGAGCCAATTTCATATTTAAAAGTGAGTCACTTATTCACGTTACTGAGCTAAAAAGTATTTTTACCCATATCTTTCGTTAAGATTTATGTTGCAACCTATAGTTAGGGGTACCGCCAACATTTCGGAAATTTTGTACGTTAAGGGAATTTCAACCTAAAAAAGTCGAATTCCTGTACGCTAAGGAACCGACTTTTTTAGGTTGATTCTTCAAGTAAAGCGCCAGTTGAAGAAGTTTTTTTATTGACGTGGTGCAAACAGCATTACTGATACCCCAACCAAGCAAATACCAGCACCAACCCAATCATATAAATCAGGTGTTTTTTTATCAATGCCCCATCCCCACAATACAGAAAGAACAATAAATACTCCTCCATAGGCAGCATAAACTCTACCGAACGATGGGAATGATTGAAATGTAGCAATGACTCCGTATAAAACTATGGCTATTCCCCCAAAGATCCCCAAATAAAGTGGCTTCCCTTCTCTGAGACATAACCAAATTAGATAACCACCACCAATTTCAGCTAATCCTGCAACAATGAATACTACAATTGTATAAATCATAAAGCACTCCTTGAACATTTAATCAATATAGCAATTATAACGTATCCTTTTTGAACTATGATAATTATTTCAAGCATAGAGTGATTAACAACAGTTTGGAGGGATAGTATTGAACGAGGATTTTATATATGCAAATCAAATACTTAATAGTCGAGGTACCGTCGGAAAAATACGGACGTTAAGGATTTTGAAAGATAAAAAAGCTTAATTCCTCCGTATTTTTAGTGAGAAATTAAGCTTTTGATTTTCAACAATCGCCCTTTTCTGAATAAGCGTGTACAAGAGATAATGGAAAAATCATGCTGGAAAAACATATGATAAAAATTACAACATGTGTGCAATGTCTGAAGCTACTGTTGGATAGGCAAATATCATTTGTTTCAATTCTTTGGTTGAAATCCCAAAACGAATGGCTGTTGCAAAATGATTAATCAGTTCATCGGCTTCATTACTAATCAAATGAGCACCAACAATTTGATCATGATCTTCGTCAATTAGCACTGGAAACGCAGCAAAGGAAGTATGTGTCCGTGTGTACGTAAACTAGGTGGAGGGGGTTTGCTGTGTTATTGTAAT